>DAITMI010000115.1:0-7043 GCA_036835225.1 Rhodoferax sp.
GATGAAATAGACCTCTAGCCCCCGTCAATAGGGCGCAAGCAGCTATTCAATATGTAGCAAGCCGGATTGCCACTACGCTGCGTCTGGCGCCATGCGCAGTGGAATCGTCACCGGGCCGTCGTTCACCAGCTGCACCTGCATGTCGGCGCCAAACTGCCCGGTCTGCACCACGGGATGGGCCAGCCGGGCCTGTGCCACAAAGTAGTCGTACAACCGGCGCCCCTCGTCGGGTTTGGCGGCCGCCGTGAAACTCGGCCGGTTGCCGCCCGACACATCCGCCGCCAGCGTGAACTGGCTGACCACCAGCAGGCCGCCGGCATGACCCTGGCCATCCAGGTCCTGCAGGCTGCGGTTCATCTTGCCCGTGTCATCACTGAAGACGCGCAGCTTCAAAATTTTGGCCAGCAATTTGTCGCCCTGCAATTCACTGTCCCCGCGCTCGGCGCACAGCAGCACCAGCAGCCCAGGCCCAATCGCACCCGCCACCTGGCCGGCAATCACCACCCGCGCCTCGCTGACACGTTGCAAGATGGCGATCATGCGCGGGTCCGGAGGAAGTGAGACTGGGGTAAGGTCATATCAAGTCCCGCGGATCGTCAAAATGCGCTTCAGCCCAGCGTGACCTTGGCAAACTTGCGCTTGCCCACCTGCAGCACGTAAGTGCCAGCGCCCAGCTTCAGCCCCTTGTCGCTGATGACACTGGAATCGATGCGCACGCCGCCGCCGTCAATCAGGCGGTTGCCCTCGCCGCTCGACGCGGCCAGTCCGGCCATCTTGAGCACGGCACCGAGCCCCAAGGGCGCGCCACCTTCTCCCAGTGACAAGGCGACTTCAGCAATCTCGTCCGGTACGCCGCCCTTGCTGCGGTTGATGAAATCCTGCTCGGCGGCCTCGGCGGCGGCGTGTGAGTGAAAGCGTGCGGTGATCTCCTTGGCCAGCGCCACTTTGGCGTCCTTCGGGTTGCGACCCGCCGCCACTTCGGTTTTCAAGGCAGCGATGTCGGCCTCGCTCTTGAAGCTGAGCAAGGTGTACCAGCGCCACATCAGCACGTCGGAAATACTCAGTACCTTGGCAAACATGGTGTTGGCGTCTTCGGAAATGCCGATGTAGTTGTTCTTGCTCTTGGACATTTTCTCAATGCCGTCCAGCCCTTCCAGCAGCGGCATGGTCAAAATGCATTGCGGCTCCTGGCCATATTCCGCCTGCAGGTGACGTCCCACCAGCAAATTGAATTTCTGGTCGGTGCCGCCCAACTCCAGATCACTTTTGAGCGCCACCGAGTCATACCCCTGCATCAGCGGGTACAGGAACTCATGCACGCTGATCGGCGTACCGGACTTGAAGCGGTCATGAAAATCGTTGCGCTCCATCATGCGCGCCACCGTGTACTTGGCCGCCAGCTCGATCATGCCGCGCGAGCCCAAGGCGTCGCCCCATTCGCTGTTGTAACGAATCTCGGTTCGGGCCGGGTCCAGCACCATGGAGGCCTGCCGGTAGTAGGTCTGGGCGTTGACCTCGATCTGCTCGCGGGTGAGCGGCGGGCGGGTGGTGTTGCGGCCGGACGGATCACCGATCAGGGTGGTGAAGTCGCCGATCAAAAAAATCACGGTGTGGCCCAAATCCTGCAATTGGCGCATTTTATTCAGCACCACCGTATGGCCAATATGGATGTCAGGCGCCGTTGGGTCCAGGCCCAGCTTGATGCGCAGTGGCGTGCCAGTGGCCTCGGAGCGGGCCAGCTTCTTGACCCACTCGTCTTGCGGAATGAGTTCGTCACAGCCCCGCAAGGACACCGCGAGGGCCTCCCGGACACGATCTGTTACAGAAAATCCAGGGGTCGGAGCTTGATTCATAAGGGTTTTTCTTGATGCGAGGAGATGGAGCGAAGTTATACTTTGCGTTTGCTCAAGTGCTGTATTTTAATTCGCCCCGGCATGAGCACCTTGTTTGTCTGTTCGGTTGCACACAAAGCAACCCTCACCTGGAACTCTTGTTTTGATAAACAGCCTTGTTGTTGCTGGAGATGCTTTATTGTCTTTTTCCAGCCAAACGCTCAAACAACACCCCAAACGTATCACGGCCGTCATTGCCGCCTTGCTGTTGGGCGGCGGCGGCGGCGCATTGGCAGTCGCCTCCTTCGCACCTGATGCCTCCGAGTTGCCGGTGCGTGAAGTTCTGGAGCCGGTGCAAGCACTGCCCTTGAATGTCCCGGCCGACTTGGACATCCAGTCGCTCAAACTTTTCCGCTCAGAAGTCACCCGCTCCAGCGATACCGCGGACACCCTGCTCAAACGCCTGGGCGTTGATGACGCCGCAGCGGCGGCTTTCCTGCGCGCCGACGTCACCGCCAGCCAGGGCTTGCTGGGGCGAAGCGGTCGAAGCGTCACCGCCGAGACCAGCGACGCAAACAGCTTGCTCAAGCTCAGTGCCCGCTGGAGTCAGGAAGACGACGGCAACTTCAAGCGCCTGGTGATTGAGAAAACCCCACAAGGCTTTCAGTCCCGGATGGAGTCTGCAGCGCTGACCGCCTCCTCCCGGATCGCCAGCGGCACGATCCAGACCTCACTGTTTGCGGCTACCGACGATGCCAGGATTCCTGACGCCATCGCGACTCAGGTGGCAGAGATTTTCTCGGGCGACATCGATTTTCATCGGGCTCTGCGCAAGGGCGACCACTTTTCCATCGTTTATGAGACCTTGGAAGGTGATGGTGAACCTCTTCGTGCCGGACGCGTATTGAGCGCCGAATTTGTCAACAACGGCAAGACCTTCCAGGCCATGTGGTTCCAGGACCCCGCAGCCGCCAGCCCGCAAACGACCGATGGCACGCGTGCTGCCGACGCCCGCAGCAAAGGTGGCTACTACACGCTGGACGGCCAGAGTCTGCGACGCGCCTATCTGGCGTCCCCAATGGAGTTTTCCCGGGTAACGAGCGGTTTCAAAATGCGTTTGCATCCCATTTTGCAGACCATGCGGGCGCATCAAGGCGTGGATTACGGCGCCCCCACCGGCACGGTGGTGCGCAGCGTTGGAGACGGCATCGTTGACTTTGCCGGTGTTCAAAATGGCTATGGCAACGTTGTCATCCTCAAGCACCGCAACAACCACAGCACTTTGTATGCCCACCTGAGCCGCATCAATGTCCGCAAAGGTGAAACCGTGGGCCAGGGCGAGAACATTGGCGCAGTGGGCGCCACCGGCTGGGCGACCGGACCGCATTTGCATTTCGAATTCCGCATCAACGGCGTTTTCCATGACCCGCTCACCATTGCCCGCGAGAACGAGACGGTGCCGGTATCGGCGTCCGCCAAGCCGGCTTTTGCCCGACTCGCGTCTGAAAACCGAGTCGCGCTCTCAGCCGCTGCATCCATGCAGCAAAGTAGCGCCCAGTAAACGCTCTGGGTCGTGGGGCGGCGCGTGTCTGAACTCTTTGTCGGCCTCATGTCTGGCACCTCGCTGGATGGGGTGGACGGCGTTTTAGCTGATCTTTCCGGACCCCGCCTGACCGTGCTGGCGCATGCCAGCGCGCCTTTGTCGCCAACCTTGACCCAGGAATTGCTGGCACTGAACAGCCCCGGCCCCAATGAATTGCACCGTGCCGCCCTGGCCGCGAATGCACTGGTTCGCGTGTACGCCCAGGTGGTGGCCAATTTACTGGCGACAGCAGGGATTGCTGACGCACAAGTAACCGCGATCGGCGCGCATGGCCAGACCGTGCGCCACCAACCCCAGGCATTCGACGGCACCGGCTACACCCTGCAACTCAACAACCCGGCTCTGCTGGCCGAGCTGACGGGCATCGACGTCATCGCCGATTTCCGCAGCCGTGATGTGGCCGCCGGCGGCCAAGGAGCCCCGCTGGTGCCGGCCTTCCACCAAGCCGTGTTTGGGCGCGCTGGCGAAACGGTGGCAACACTCAATATTGGCGGCATCGCCAACCTGACAGTCCTCGGTCCGAAGGGGGCTGACGACGTGCTGGGCTTTGACTGCGGCCCCGGCAACGCGCTGATGGATGCCTGGTGTCAGCAGCATCTCGGCCACGCTTTTGATGCCGACGGCGCCTGGGCTGCCTCTGGCCGGGTTCATGCTGACTTGTTGGCCGCCCTGCTGCGCGAGCCCTACTTTGCTCAAGCCCCCCCCAAAAGCACCGGGCGCGATCTGTTCAATCCGCCCTGGTTGGCAGGGAAACTTGAAAAATTTCAGTCAATTTCGTCTGCGGATGTCCAGGCCACCCTGACGGAACTGACCGCCAGCGCGTGCGCGGAGGACGTTAGACGCTACGGATTTGAGAGCAAAGATTTAATTGTCTGTGGTGGTGGCGCCTTCAACGGCCATCTGATGGCGCGACTGCAGGCGCATTTGCCGGCGATGCAGATCAGCTCCTCGCAGACCCATGGCTTGCCGCCACTGCAGGTGGAAGCGACGGCCTTTGCCTGGCTGGCCCGCAAGGCGGTGCTGCGCGAGACAGCAAGCCTGGAAAAGGTAACGGGCGCCCGAGGCGCCCGTGTACTCGGTGCAATTTATCCGGCCTGACGCCGGGTGTCACGCTCAAGTCGAGAAGCTGGAACCGCAGCCACAGGTGGACTGGGCGTTGGGGTTTTTGATCACAAACTGCGCGCCCTGCAAGTCTTCCTTGTAATCAATTTCTGCCCCCAAGAGATACTGGTAGCTCATGGCGTCGATCAGCAGGGACACGCCATTCTTGGTCATGGTGGTATCGTCTTCATTGGTGATTTCATCAAAAGTGAAACCATATTGAAAGCCGGAACAACCACCACCCTGGACGAACACGCGCAATTTCAGGTCCGGGTTACCCTCTTCGGCAATCAGGTCGGCCACCTTGGCAGCCGCACTGTCCGTAAAGAGGATCGGGCTCGGCATTTCAGTCTGGATGTTTTCTGCGACGGCACTCATGGGTTCTCCTAAATGGTTGAGGACAGCGCTGGCTCGCCTTGCGTAGCGGCGGACTGTCCCGCAAGTTTTCAATTTAACTTGAAGAATACTACAGTAATTCGCTCAAGAATTCATCTAGCCATTATTTGCCGCCAATTTCAGTATGGGCTTTTCTTCAGCGCCAACGACCGGGCGCAACTGTCCGGCAATGATGGCCCCTTGATGCATCTCCAGCGCCGTGTAGTACACGTCCCCCTGAATACGCGCTTTCGGCTGCAACTCAAGCATGATGCGGGCATGCACCGGCCCCTTGACCGCGCCATTGATGATGATGTGATCCGCATGGATTTCACCCGTCACCGTGGCCGTCTCCGAGATCACCAGAATGCTCGCGAGATCAGCCTTGGCGTAGATGTTCCCAACAATCGCGCCATCGACCCGTAAACCGTCGGAAAAGCTGAAATTTCCGTCAATCTGACTACCTTCGGCAATCAGGCTTTTGATGGGGGGTTGTCTTTTTTTGTTGAACACGTCGAGACCTTCGGATACGTTAACCAATGGACTGGACTATAGCTTGATCGATTGCACGGCTTTGGTGACCGCCCCTTCCAGAACCTTGGCGGTCACCCCTTTGATCACGGCTTGCGGTGGCAGCTCAAAAACACCTTCAATCCGGCCATACTGCTTCAGCTTGAACGGCTGCCCCCCACCCGGCAAAGTCGCCGCCCAGGGCTTGCCGTTGAGGACACCGGTAAAGCTCAACTCCAATCGTCCGCTGAGCTCTGGTGGATTCTTGAGCGCCTGAATCACCAGCACCTGCCACAGTATTTCCCGCCCATTGCGAACCTCAGCCTGCAAGCCGCGTATCGCAATGACTTCAGCACCCGCCGTCGGTATCAATTTCTCGAAAAACCCCAAATCATCGCGCAGTCTCTGGTTATCGGCTTCAAGCTGCCGGTTCTGGGCTGCCAGTCCTTCCTGCGCCACTTTTTCCGCGGTCAGCACCGTGTCCACGGTATTGGCGATCGACTGCGCCTTGTCACGCTCTGCCGTCAGCGTCACCACTTGCCCGCGCAAAACCTCAAGGCTGGACCTTGCTAGTTGCAGTTCCTTCTTGGTGCCACTATCGAGCCCGGCGATATCTTTGCCAAACTCAAAGGCCCACAGGCCAATGGCAGCGCAAAAACCAAAAACGACCGCCAGCACGACCCAGCGCAACGGCCAGGGCAAGGCGCTGCGCACGGCCATACGCGGGGCGCTGACCGTCAGGCGGCGAAGAAGCAGGCGCAGTCTCATGGGGGGCCAAGTCTAGCAGCCAGAATGCAAACAGCCGCCGGAATCTGCATTCGGGCGGCTGTTGTTTGGCAACAGTTCGTTGACGTAATTCCTGCTGGAATTAACGCTTGCTGAACTGCTTGCGGCGACGAGCACCGTGGAAGCCGACCTTTTTACGCTCAACTTCACGCGCATCACGGGTAACGAAACCAGCTTTGCTCAGCTCGGGCTTGAGCGTTGCATCGTAGTCAATCAGGGCGCGGGTAATACCGTGGCGCACAGCACCAGCCTGGCCTGACTCACCGCCACCGGCGACGTTGACCATGATGTCAAACGTTTCAGCGTGGTTGGTCAAAAACAGGGGTTGTTTGCAAATCATGATGGATGTGCCACGGCCAAAGAACTTTTCAATGTCTTTGCCGTTAATCACGATTTGGCCGGAGCCTTTTTTCAGGAAGACACGGGCGACGCTGGATTTGCGACGGCCGGTACCATTGTTCCATTCACCGATCATTTGGCGGACTCCCTTTTAATTGCATTGGCAGAAATGCCTGCAATTTCCAACACTTTGGGCTGCTGGGCTGTGTGGGGATGCTCAGCACCGCCATAAACCTTGAGCTTCTTGATCATGGCGTAGCCCAGCGGGCCTTTAGGCAACATACCCTTGACGGCTTTTTCCAAAGCGCGGCCAGGGAACTTGGCTTGCATGTCACGGAAATTGATGGCAGAAATGCCACCGGGGTAGCCAGAATGGCTGTAATACACTTTGTCAATGGGCTTGGCGCCAGTGACACGCAACTGAGATGCGTTGATGATGACAATGAAGTCACCGGTATCGACGTGAGGCGTGTAAATGGCCTTGTGTTTGCCGCGCA
>DAITMI010000116.1:0-6979 GCA_036835225.1 Rhodoferax sp.
CACGCGCGACAGAGTTTGATCAAGCATTCGGTGCGCCACTTTCGTGGCGAAGAATGGACGACAAGAAGGCTTCGATTATTGAGTACGCCAAGGCCTTCGATGGCCACAACCGAGACAGTTGGCCGGCCATGATTGCCTGGCTGGTCGAACACATTCAACGCATGGAGAAACTGTTTGATCCCGAAGTGCCATCATTGAAGTCAGCACTTCGGCAGTTTCAAGGGGCTTCTGTTTAAGCGATTTTCGTCCACCACTACTCGGCAGCCCCAGACGATAGCCACTCAAAAGCTATTGTTTAAATAGCTACCCACGCATATCCCACGCGGGCTAGAGGCCTAAAACACTCACAAAACTATTCCGACGACTGCTGCAGCGCCCACATCTGTGCATAGCGGCCACTCAAAGCCAGCAACTCCGCATGCGTTCCCCGCTCCAGAATCCGCCCGGCATCCATCACCAGAATCTCGTGCGCATCCACCACCGTGGACAGGCGGTGCGCAATCACCAGCGTGGTCTTGTTCTGCGCCACGCTTTGCAGTTCCGCCTGGATGGCGCGCTCGTTGGCCGAGTCCAGCGCTGAGGTGGCCTCGTCGAAGATCAGGATGGGCGGGTTTTTCAGCAGGGTGCGGGCAATCGCCACGCGCTGCTTTTCGCCGCCGGAGAGTTTGAGGCCACGCTCGCCCACCATGGTGTCGTAGCCCTTGGGGGTGGCACTGATGAAGCTGTGGATGTGGGCGGCGCGCGCCGCCTCTTCAACTTGCGCGCGCGTGGCGCCGGGCTGGCCGTAGGCGATGTTGTATTCGACCGTGTCGTTGAACAGCACCGTGTCTTGCGGCACGATGCCAATCGCCTGGCGCACGCTGGCTTGCGTGACCTGCTTGATGTCCTGCCCGTTGATCAGAATCTGGCCCTGCTGCACGTCGTAGAAGCGGAACAGCAAGCGCGCCAGCGTGGACTTGCCAGAGCCCGAGGGGCCGACCACCGCCACCGTTTTGCCGGCCGGAATCTCGAAGCTGATGTCATGCAGGATCGGCCGCGCCGGATCGTAGGCAAAGTTGACGTGGCTGAACGTGACGTTGGCGCCGTCCACCTTGAGCGGCTGCGCGCCCGGCACATCGGCAATTTCACGTTCGCGCTCCATCAGCGTGAACATCTTGTCCAGGTCGGTCAGGCTCTGCTTGATCTCGCGGTACAGCACGCCGAGAAAGCCCAGCGGAATGTAGAGCTGGATCATGAAGGCGTTCACCATCACCAGGTCGCCCAGCGTCATGCGGCCATCGACCACGCCCTGGGTGGCACGCCACAGCATGGCGATCAGGCCGGTGGCGATGATGAGTTGCTGGCCGGTGTTGAGCAAACTCAGTGTGCGCTGGCTCTTGAGGGAGGCCAGGCGGAATTTCTCCAGGTTTTCGTCGTAGCGGCGCGCCTCGAACTCTTCGTTGTTGAAGTACTTGACCGTCTCGAAGTTCAGCAGCGAGTCGATGGCGCGGCTGTGGGCCTTGGAGTCCAGCTCGTTCATCTGCTTGCGAAACTGGGTGCGCCACTCGGTCACGCTCACGGTGAAGGTGATGTAGAACACCAGTGCAATGATGGTGATCAGGGCAAACCAGACATCAAACTTGATGGCCAGGTAGGTCAGCACCATGGCCACTTCGATCAGCGTGGGGATGATGCTGTACAGCGAATAGGAGATCAGCGAATTGACCGCCCGCGTGCCGCGTTCGATGTCGCGCGTCAGGCCCCCGGTCTGGCGCTCCAGGTGAAAGCGCAGGCTCAGGGCATGCAGATGGCGGAACACCTGCAGCGAAATGGTGCGCGACGCCCCTTCGGTGGCCTTGGCAAACACCAGTTCGCGCAACTCGGTGAACAAGGTAGTGGACAGACGCAATAACCCGTAGGCGAACAACAGCGCCACGGGCACCACCAGCAGGGCGCTGGCATCGATGCCCGCCTTGGGGTTCATCGTGTCCACCAGTTCCTTGAGCAGCAAGGGCACACTGACGTTGGCCATCTTGGCGCCAACCATGAAGGCTAGTGCCGCCATCACGCGCCACTTGTATTCCCACAAGTAAGGGAACAGACGACGCAAGGTGGCCCAATCAGACCGGGTGGCTGCGGGGGTGGACGCCGAGGGGGCGCCGTGATGGGAAGAAGTGTGTTCGCCAGAGCGACGCATGGGGGACAATCTCGGAGCTTAATTACCCGAGATTGTCCCCCATGTCTGCAAACACAAGCCCGAACACCGCCGCGAATAGCCGTGCAGCATTCGTCCAGTTGCCCACCGACCAGGAGCTGGTGCTCAAGGTCATTCCTATGCCCGGCGACTGCAATGCCAATGGCGACATTTTTGGCGGCTGGGTCATGGCGCAAGTCGATCTGGCGGGCTCGGTGGTGCCGGCGCGCTATGCGGGTGGACGCATGGCCACGGTGGCGGTCAATGAGTTTGTGTTCAAGCACCCAGTGCGGGTGGGCGATATTCTGTCGTTCTTCTCCAAGCTCACCCGCATCGGCCGCACCTCGATCACGGTCAAGGTGGAGGTCTTTGCCGAACGTTTTGGGTCGCAGGGTGAATACACCAAGGTGACCGAAGCGCTCCTTACCTATGTGGCGATTGATGAGATGGGCCAACCGCGTGAAGTGCCGAAAAAGCTGACGTGAATTTGCTATTTTTTTAATAGCTGATAGCGCTTATTTCACGAGGGCCAGCGGCCAATTTAACCAAAAACTCAACGACAAACTGCACCCGTTGACAGTCTAGTCGGGCCCGCTTCCAAGTCACAAAAAACTTCGTGCAACTCGCGGGCTGTGGCCGCGTCCACGGCGTTGCGTTCATCGGGGCGATTCAGCACCACATCGGTGGTGGCGCCATGCTGAGAAATGTCAACGGTGTTGTTCATGGCGACTTGATGACGGGTTTTAGCGATTAACTGCGCTCACCTGTCGCCTGCCCGACAGTGCGTCGGTAAAAACCCTGTCGGTCTTCGCCAGACTAGCCGCTATAAACGAAAGTCTATGCAACAGGAGACAAAGTGCAGCTTCTACAACTGGTGATCAGCGGCATCGCACAAGGGTGCATATACGGGCTGATTGCACTGGGCTTCGTGCTCATTTACAAGGCCACCGAGACCGTGAGCTTCGCCCAGGGCGAGCTGATGATGCTGGGCGCGTTCGGTGGCCTGGCGGGCATGACCCTGCTCGGCTTTCCGTACTGGCTGTCGGTGCTGTGCGCCATTGCAGGCATGGCGCTGTTCGGCGTGGCACTGGAGCGCGTGGTGATCCGGCCGATCCTGGGGCAACCGGCGTTTTCCATCGTCATGCTGACCATCGGCATTGGCTATGTGGCACGCGGCCTGATCACCATGATCCCCAACATCGGCACCGAGACACACACGCTGCCGGTGCCCTACAAGGACCAGATCTGGCACCTGGCCGGCCTGGTTCTCAACGTCGAACAGATGGTGGTGATTGGGGTCACCGCCGTGTTGTGCGTGCTGCTGTACACCCTGTTTCGCTACAGCAAGCTGGGCATTGCGATGCAGGCGGCGTCGCAAAACCAGTTGGCCGCCTACTACATGGGCATCCCGGTGAAGCGGCTCAACGGCATCGCCTGGGGACTGGCCGCGGCCGTGGCGGCCATTGCCGGGCTGCTGCTCGCCCCCATTACTTTTGTGCATGCCAACATGGGGTTCATCGGCCTGAAGGCATTTCCTGCGGCCGTGGTGGGCGGCTTTGGCAGCTTGCCCGGCGCCATCGTCGGGGGGCTGGTGATTGGCATTGTCGAATCGCTGTCGGGCTTCTATCTGCCCGACGGCTTCAAGGACACGGCCGCCTACATCGTGGTACTCGTCATGCTGGTGGTCAAACCCAATGGTTTGTTCGGCGAACAATTGAGGAAAAAAGTTTGAGATTCATTTTCAAAACCGATTACGGCCAGGACATCAAACTCGCCAAACACGGCGGACACATTTTCTGGTACGGCGCACTCATGCTGGTACTGCTGGTGGCGCCCTGGCTGGTGGCCGAGTACTGGCTGGCGCAGCTGACCTTTGTGCTGATTTATGCCATTGCCGGACTGGGGCTGATGCTGCTGGCGGGCTTCACCGGCCTGTTCTCGCTGGGGCATGCCGCCTTTCTGGGCGTGGGCGCCTACACCCAGGCGGTGCTGACCAATATGGGCCTGCCGTTTCCGCTGGCCCTGGCCTGCGCCGCCGGCCTGTCGGCGGCGGTGGGCCTGGTGGTGGGCTTGCCGGCACTGCGGGTCAAAGGTATCTACCTGGGCATCGCCACCCTGTCCTTCGGCTTCATCGTGGAAGAAGTGCTGGCGCGCTGGGAATCCGTGACCGGCGGCAACGCCGGCATTCACATCAAGAAGCCGGATATGTTTGGCTGGACCTTGAACACTGGCGCCGAGTTCTATTTTCTGTGTCTGCTGATCACGGTGCTGGCCACGCTGGGCATTCTGAATCTGCTGCGCGCCCCCACCGGGCGCGCCTTTGTCGCCATCCGTGACTCTGAAATTTCGGCGCAAAGCATGGGTATTCACCTGGCCTATTACAAGACCTTGTCGTTTGCCCTGTCAGCGGCGCTGGCGGGCATCGCCGGCGCGCTGTACGCACACCAACTGCAATTCATTTCGCCCGACCAGTTCAACATCCTGCAGTCGATTGACCTGCTGCTGATGATCGTGATTGGCGGCGTCGGCTCCGTGCATGGCGTCTTCCTGGGCGCCATCTTCCTGATCACCATGCCGCAGGCCATCGCCATGGTCAAAGACTACCTGCCCGCGGCCATCGGTCAGGCCCCCGGCTTGCAGGGCCTGGTGTACGGCGTCGTGCTGGTGACCTTTGTGCTGTTTGAGCCGCAGGGGCTGTATGGCCGCTGGCTGAAAATCCGCACCTACTTGCAGATGTTCCCCTTCTACCGCAAAGGCATGTTCAAGCGGCAGAAATCCTTCCAGAAATCGGATCGGCTGAAATGAGTGCTGCCATGAACCCCACCCCAATCCAGCCCACGCCTGAAGCACTGTTGTCCGCCAGGCAATTGAGCGTGCGTTTCGGCGGCGTCCTGGCCGTCAACAACGTCAGCTTCGACGTCCGGCCGGGCGAAGTCTTCACCCTGATTGGCCCCAACGGCGCCGGCAAGACCACCGTCTTCAATTTGATCAGCCGCATCTACACCCCGACCACCGGCGAGATCGATTACCTGGGACCCCAGGGCCTCATCCGGCTAACCGGGCAGCCGCCGCAAAACGTGGCTGGCCTTGGGATTGCGCGCACGTTTCAGAACATTGAACTGTTCGAGCACGCCACGGTGCTGCACAACCTGCTGATCGGCCGCCATACGCACCGCAAGACCGGGCTCTGGCAAGACCTGTTCTTCACCCAGACGGCGCGCGAAGCCGAGCTGCAGGCGCGGGAGAAGGCCGAAGAAGTGATCGAGTTTCTCGACCTGCAGCATCACCGTGATTCGATGGTGGCCGGCCTGCCTTACGGTGTACGCAAGGTGGTTGAAATGGCACGCGCCCTGTGCACCGAGCCCAGGCTCCTGTTGCTGGATGAACCGTCATCCGGCCTGAACGTCGAAGAGACCGAGGACATGGCTTTCTGGATTCAGGACATCAAAAACGAACTGGGCATCACGGTGCTGATGGTGGAACACGACATGACACTGGTTTCCAAGGTCTCGGACCGCGTGCTGGCCATGAATCAGGGCGAGGTGCTCGCCATGGGCACGCCGCGTGAAGTGCAAAACGACCCCGGCGTGATCGAAGCCTATCTCGGCTCGGTCGATGACGTCTCGTCGCTGCGGAGGCAGACAGCATGAGTAACGCGCCGCCCCCCGTCAGCGATCAACCGGTGCTCAAGCTGCTCAACGTCGAGAGCGCCTACGGTCCGATCAAAGCCATTCGCGGTGTCAGCCTGCAGGTGCGGCGCGGCGAAATTGCGACCGTGCTCGGCGCCAATGGCGCCGGCAAAACCACCATTCTGAAAACCATCTCCGGCATCATCGATCCGCGCAAGGGTTCGATTGAATTCAAGGGCAACAACATCACGGCCCAGGACCCGGCGTACATCGTGCAGCAGGGCCTGAGCCATGTGCCGGAGGGGCGCGAGGTGTTCGCGCTGCTGAGCGTGCATGACAACCTGCTCATGGGCGCCTACACCCGCAAGGACCGCGATGGTGTGGCCAAAGACATGGAAGGCGTCTACACCTACTTTCCGATCCTGCGCGAACGCGCTACTCAAGACGCGGGCCTGCTGTCCGGCGGGCAGCAGCAGATGCTGGCGATCTCGCGCGCCTTGATGGCCAATCCCGACCTCATGTTGCTGGACGAACCCAGTCTGGGCCTCTCGCCGAAGCTCACCAAGGAAATCTTCGAGATCGTGGTGCGCATCAACCGCGAACGCGGCACCACCATTTTGCTGGTGGAGCAGAACGCCAACATGGCGCTCAACGCCTCTGACTACGGCTATGTGCTGGAAAACGGCCGCATCGTGATGGAAGACACCTGTGCCCGCCTGCGCGAGAAGGATGACATCAAGGAGTTCTACCTCGGGCTCAAAGAAGACGGCGTGCGCGGCGAGCGGCGCTGGAAAAAGAAGAAAACCTGGAGATAAGCAAATGACTCAACTCTGGGATTTAAGCAATATCCAGCCCAATCACGAGATCGTGATGCCGGGTGAAACCATTCCGGCGATGTTCTGGAACGCGGTGAAGCAGCGTGGCCCCAATGTCTGGATGCGCCAAAAACACCTGGGGCTGTGGCGCAGCTGGACCTGGAACCAGACGGCGCAGGCCGTGCGCGAAATTGCAGGCGGCCTGATGAGCCTGGGTTTTTCCAATGGTGAGTGCGCCTCCATTCTTGCCAACACCGTCGTGGAATGGGTGTGGGCCGACCTGGCCGTGCTGTCGTGTGGTGGCGTGTCCAACGGCATCTACCCGACCGATGCCGCGTCGCAAGTGCACTACCTGTGCGAAG
>DAITMI010000117.1:0-6954 GCA_036835225.1 Rhodoferax sp.
TTGAACTGGAACGCCACCGAGCCTTCCGTGCCCATGTTGCCGCCGTATTTGGAAAAGGCGTGGCGCACCTCGGCCACCGTGCGCACCTTGTTGTCGGTCATGGTGTCGACCAGAATGGCAGCGCCGCCGATGCCGTAGCCTTCGTAACGAATTTCCTCGTAAGTTACGCCTTCCTGGTTGCCGGTGGCCTTGTCGATGTTGTATTTGACGCGGTCCGCCGGCATGTTGGCCGCCTTGGCCCGATCCACCGCCAGGCGCAGGCGCGGATTAGTGCCCAGATCGCCGCCACCGGCGCGAGCCGCCACCGTGATTTCACGAATGATGCGCGTCCACACTTTGCCCCGTTTTTCGTCCTGCCGCCCTTTGCGGTGCTGAATATTGGCCCATTTACTGTGTCCTGCCATGGGGAATCCTTCAAAAGTTCGTTACGCTATTGCCTCAATTGTACTTTTTGAGGGTTTCATGTCTGATCCAATCCTGATTGCGCAACATGGCGAGACCCAGTGCTTCCTGCGGCCGGACAAAGCCAACCGGCACGGCCTCATCACCGGTGCCACCGGCACCGGCAAAACTATCACGCTGCAAACCATGGCCGAGGGCTTCTCGCGCATCGGCGTGCCGGTGTTCATGGCCGATGTCAAGGGTGACCTCACCGGCATTTCGCAAGCCGGCACTTCTACACCAAAACTGGCCAAAGTCCTCGCCGATAGAGCGCTACCAGCGCCTGAATTTGTCGCCTTTCCCACCACTTTGTGGGATGTGTTCGGCGAACAGGGGCACCCGGTGCGCGCTACCGTCAGCGACCTGGGGCCGCTGTTGCTGGCGCGCATGCTCAACCTGAACGAGACCCAGGCCGGCGTGCTGCAGCTGGTATTCAAAATCGCCGACGACGACGGCCTGCTGCTGTTGGACATGAAGGACCTGCGCGCCATGTGCCAGTTGGTGGGTGACAACGCGTCCGACTTCACCACCGAATACGGCAACGTCAGCGCTGCCAGCATCGGCGCCATCCAGCGTGGGCTGATGCAGATTGAAGCCCAGGGTGGCGACCAATTCTTTGGCGAGCCAATGCTCAACATCGAAGACTTCATGCAGACCGATAGTGACGGGCGCGGCGTGATCAACGTGCTGGCGGCCGATAAGCTAATGAGCTCGCCCCGGCTCTACGCCACCTTTTTACTGTGGCTGCTGAGTGAGCTGTTCGAGACCCTGCCGGAAGTAGGCGACCTGGACAAACCGAAGATCGTGTTTTTCTTTGACGAGGCACACCTGCTGTTCACCGACGCGCCCAAGGTGTTGCTGGAGCGCATTGAACTGGTGGTGCGGCTGGTACGTTCCAAAGGCGTGGGCGTGTTTTTTGTGACGCAAAACCCGCTGGACATTCCGGATTCGGTGCTGGCCCAACTGGGCAACCGGGTGCAGCACGCCCTGCGCGCCTTCACGCCGCGTGACCAGAAGGCGGTGAAATCAGCAGCGCAGACCATGCGGCAAAACCCCAACTTCAGCCTTGAGACGGCCATCACCGAACTGGCCGTGGGCGAAGCGCTGGTGAGTTTTCTGGACGAAAAAGGCCGCCCCGGGGTGACCGAGCGGGTGTACGTATTTCCGCCCGCCAGTCAGATCGGCCCCATCACGCCGGAGCAGCGCCAAGCCCTGATCGCGCAGTCCATCGTGGCCGGCGTCTATGAAAAAGAGCTGGACCGGGAATCGGCCTACGAAAAAATCAAGGGACACGCCGCCTCGCGCCTGGCCCGCGCGACCCCCTCGGCCACCTCGCCCGGGGCCGGCGACCAGAAAAGCGACTCCGCCATGCCGGGCAATGGCACGGCAACACCAGCGCCAGCCGGCGGCGGCCTGCTTGACAGCCTGGGTTCGATTTTTGGCGGCGGTGCGCGCCGAACCCGTACCTCCGCCGGCGAGCAGATGATCCGCAGTGCTGCCAGCGCCGTCGGCCGCGAAGTCGGTCGCCAGATCATCCGCGGTGTGCTGGGCGGCATCTTTGGCGGCGCCAAGCGCTAATGTCTGATGCTGGGCATGACCGTCATTGCGCGGCCATCCAGCCACCCAGGATCCCGCCGCGAGGGACCGCTACCGAACGCCCCTGAATTTTTGAAAAAGGACAGCCCCATGAGCACCGCCCACAACACCGACCCGCAAGTCCATCTGGTGGACCACCCGCTGGTGCAGCACAAGCTGACGCTGATGCGCAAGAAGGAGGCCAGCACCAACAGCTTTCGCACTTTGCTTAATGAAATCAGCATGCTGATGGCCTACGAGGTGACGCGCGACATGCCGATGCAAGACGTGGAAATCGAGACGCCGCTGGAGACCATGACCGCCAAGATGATTGATGGAAAAAAGCTGGTGTTGGTGTCCATCCTGCGGGCCGGCACCGGCATTCTGGACGGCATGCTGACGGTGGTACCCGGTGCGCGCGTGGGTCACATTGGCCTGTACCGCGACCCGAAAACCCTGCAGCCGGTGGAGTATTACTTCAAGATGCCCAAAGACATGCAGGAACGTGACGTGGTGGTGGTGGACCCGATGCTGGCCACCGGCAATTCAGCGGTTGCCGCCGTGGACCGTATCAAGGCGCTCCAGCCCAAGTCGATCAAGTTCGTCTGTCTGCTGACTTGCCCGGAAGGGATTGCCACCCTGCACAAAGCGCACCCGGATGTGCCGATCTACACGGCGGCGATCGACCGCCAGCTCAATGCGCATGGCTACATCCTGCCGGGACTGGGCGATGCGGGCGATCGAATTTTTGGGACTCAGTGAATTTTATAAGCCAAATCGGCCTCTAGACCCGGCGGCCTTATTGCGCAAGCAGCTATATATTTTATAGCACTAACAGCTGGCAGCGACCGCCGTCAGCGGCGCCGCGCGGACCGCACGCCATTCAACTCGGCCACGATCCCCAGTACCCGGCCCAGCCGCCCCGAGTCCGCAACCTCGACCGTGAAGGTCATCCAGGCCGTGCCCTTCATCGACTGGGTCTGGACGCCGATCACATTCATTTTTTCCTTGGCAAAAACTTCCGAGATATCGCGCAGCAGACCCTGCCGGTCAGCGGCTTCCACCGCGACATCGACGGGATAGACCGCCGCACCAGCCGACTGGGCTTGCCCCCACTCCACCTCAATGACGCGCTCGCCATTTTTGGCCACCATCTCACGCAAATTGGAACAATCGGTGCGGTGCACGCTGACCCCCTTGCCACGTGTGACAAAGCCACAAATCGCATCCGGCGGCGCCGGCTTGCAGCACTTGGCCAGCTGGGTCATGAGTGAATCGACCCCCACCACCAGCACCCCGCCTTTGACCGGATTGGCCGCGCTGCGCGGCTTTTTCAGCGGCAGGTAGTCGTCGTCGGCCAGCAGCGGCTCGGGCGGGCGCAGCACAATCTCGATGTTGCGCAGCGAAAACTCGTCTTTGCCGACGACTTCAAACAATTCGTCGGCCGAGTTAAAGCCCAGTTGCGCGGCCAGGTCATTGAGTTTGACGGCGGTCTTGCCCTCGCGCTGCAACAGTTTTTCGACCGCCTCCCGGCCTTTGGCCACCGTTTCATGCATGGCCAGCGCGTTGAACCAGGCCCGTACTTTGGCTCGGGCCCGGTGGCTGACCAGATAACCCAGCTCGGCATTGAGCCAGTCGCGCGAAGGCCCGCCCTCCTTCGCCACCGTGACCTCGACCGTTTGCCCGTTTTTCAGCGGCGTGTTCAAGGGCACCATGACGCCGTCCACCCGTGCACCGCGACACCGATGCCCCAGGTTGGTGTGCACGCTGTAGGCAAAGTCCACCGCGGTGGCGCCTTGCGGCAGTTCAACGATGGCGGCATCCGGCGTCAAGACATAAATGCGGTCGTCAAAGACGCCCGGCCCCGGCGCACCCGAGAGATCGCGCTCCCACTCCAGCAACTGGCGCAGCACGGCAATTTTGGCGTCGTAGGAACCGCTGGCCGACACGCCCGCATAGCCCTTGACCCCGGCTTCCTTGTAGGCCCAATGCGCGGCCACCCCATGCTCCGCATGGTCGTGCATGGCCTGAGTGCGAATCTGGATCTCGATCGGCAGCCCGGCGTGGTCGCGCACCACGGTGTGCAAGGATTGGTAACCGTTGGCTTTGGGCTTGGCAATGTAGTCGTCAAACTCCCCTGTGACCGGCGTGAACTGGCTGTGCACCCAGCTTAAAGCGGCATAACAGTCGGGGATGTTGGCGACCACAATGCGCAGTGCCCGGATGTCATACACCTGATCAAAGCCGAGCGATTTGCCCCGCATCTTTTTGACGATGCTGTAGATGTGTTTGGGTCGCCCCTGCACGGTGGCGGCGATGCCCTGCGCCTTCAGTTCAGCCTCCAGCCGGGCCCGCAATTGCTCGACATGGGCTTCCCGTTCGGAGCGTTTTTCATCCAGCAAGCTGGCCACATGGCGGTAGGTGTCGGGCTCCAGAAAACGAAAGGCCAGGTCTTCCATCTCCCACTTGATTTCCCGGATGCCCAGGCGGTTGGCCAGCGGCGCAAACACCTGCAGCGCCTCGCGCGCCAGCCCGGGCGGCACCGGCAGCTTGCTGGCGGCAAAGAAGCGCAGCGTTTGCAGGCGCGAGGCCAGGCGCAGCATCACGACGCGCAAGTCGCGCGAAAACGCCAGCAGCATCTTGCGCACATTTTCGGTTTGGGCGGCGGCGGTTTGCGCCATCGGGATCGCCGTCGCGGCGCGCGCATTGGCCAGCTGGGCCTGACGTGCCTGGCGCTGCACCCGCACCAGCTTGGTGGTTTCCACCGCCAGCGCGGCAAAGTTGTCACCGAAGGCTTTGGCAATCACCTCCTGCGGTTTGTTCAGGTGATCGCAGGCATAGACCAGATAGCAGGCTGCCTGCATCGCCTCCGAGCCGCCAATGGTCTTGAGGATGGTGGCCACCGCATCGGCATGCGCCAGAATATTTTCGCCGGTGTCCAGCGTTTCGCCTGCCAGCAGCGGCTCGGCAAACGCGCGGGCACGCGCCAGCGCCTGGGCCTGCTCCGGCAGGCTCTGGGCCGTGGCGGCAAGTAGCGGCGGTGGCGCCGAGCCATTGTGCTCGGCCGAGTGGCTTTTCATCCGGAAGTCACCCAATTTCTAATCAAACAAGAAAGACAGCACCGTTTGCACCTGATCGTCGGCGATGAAGGTGGGCGCATGGCCGACCCCCGCAAACTCCACCAGCCGCGCCTTGGGGCCGCGCTGCACCATGGCCAGTGCGGTGTCGCGCGTCAGCAAATCAGACTGCGCACCGCGTGTCAACAGCGTTGGGATCGTGATGTTGTCATACAGCTGCCACAGCAGGGCTTCACTCTGCGCCACCGACTCTGGTGTCATGGCACGAAAGGGCAGCGCAATGGCCGGATCGTAATGCAGCGTCACGCTGCCGCTGGCATCGCCGACCGGCTTGACCATCGGGCGCGACAAGGCCAGCCACTGCGCCGGCGTGTGCGGCCCGAAGCTGCTGGAAATTGCCCACAGGGCATCGGCGGCCTGCTGCACCGAGGCAAACTGGCCGGCCTTGCCCAGGTAGTCGCCAATGCGCTGCAAGCCCTGCCACTGAAGGCTGGGGCCGACGTCATTCAAGACCAGGCGCCGTACTGGCACGGTAAGTGGCAGATCAGGCTGTCCGCACACCAGCATGCCGATCAGCCCGCCCATGCTGGTGCCCACCCAGTCCAGCGTGCCGGGTTGAAGTTGCGCCAGCAAGGCCAGCATGTCGGCGGCGTAGGTGGGCACCTGGTAAGCCATCGGGTCTTTCAGCCAATCGCTTTGGCCCCGGCCCACCACGTCCGGACACACCACCCGAATGTTGTTGCCCGCTCTGGAACACACAGCCTGTGCCAGCACGTCAAAATCACGCCCCTGGCGTGACAGGCCGTGAACACAAACCACCACATGGGTGCTGTGCGGATTGCCCCATTGCCAATAGGCCATGCGATGGCCGCCGGTGGCATCAGGACAAAGGACGTAATTCAGCGCAGGTTCAGACATAGTGAAATCAAAGGTTTGATAATGGCAGGCTGCAAGCAGGTGAACGACGGGCCATGGCCATCACCACATCCTAATTCAATCGCAGTGCCCCCTGCCCCTTCACGGAGTAACAACATGCTAAAAAACAAGACCGCCCTCGTCACCGGATCCACCAGCGGCATTGGCCTTGGCATCGCCAAAGCCTTGGCCCAACAAGGTGCCAATATCGTTCTCAACGGCTTTGGCGACGTCGAAGGCCGGAAGGCCGAGGTCGCGGCCTTCGGCGTGAAAGTGGCCTACCACGGGGCCGACATGAGCCAACCGGCAGAAATTGAAGCCATGATGAAATACGCGGTCGCCCAGTTTGGCCGCGTGGACATTCTGGTGAACAACGCCGGTATCCAGCATGTGGCCAGGATCGAGAATTTTCCGGTCGAGCGTTGGGATGCCATCATGGCGATCAACCTGAGCAGCGCCTTCCACGCCACCCGCCTGGCCCTGCCCGCCATGCAAGCTGCTGACTGGGGCCGCATCATCAACGTCGCGTCCATCCACGGCCTGGTCGGCTCGGCCGAAAAATCTGCCTATGTCGCCGCCAAACACGGTGTGGTCGGTCTGACCAAGGTGACCGCGCTGGAAAACGCCACCAGCGGCGTCACCTGCAACGCCATCTGTCCCGGCTGGGTGCTGACGCCGCTGGTGCAGAAGCAGGTCGATGCCAAGGCGGTGGCACTGGGCATCAGCGTTGAAGCGGCCACCAAGCAGCTGTTGGCCGAAAAAGAACCGTCCATGCAGTTCACTACGCCGGAGGAACTGGGCGCCCTGGCGGTGTTCTTCTGCTCACCTGCGGCCAACAATGTGCGTGGCGTGGCGTGGAATATGGATGGCGGTTGGACGGCGCAGTAATGCTATTAATACTATAGCTATATACGCATATACAACGGGGGCCAGCGGCCTAAAATGC
>DAITMI010000118.1:0-6923 GCA_036835225.1 Rhodoferax sp.
CGCTAACCCGCATGGATGCTAGACCGCTGTTTACGACTTTAATTGGTCAGAATACTGGACTTCTTCGAATCGGCCCTGGCCTTCATGGTTGGTTAACCACCGCCGAACTTCAGCAAGTCGCGAACGCGTGGCTGGATAAAGGGAACAGCAATGCCGCATCCACACCCACCTCGCTGGGTTAAGAGCAAGCGCAGCGCGCAGGTCCAAAGGGCCCAGGCGTGAGGGATCACACCGTATGACCGCAATTCGGCAAGACGCGAGGGGACAATGCCCACGAGCCCGGTGGCGATACGCCGGGACGCTCAGAATGGAGTAACGATATTCACTGTACAGTAAATATTGCCATTTCATTGAATATTCGCTAGTATTGGCATATTCACTGCGCAGCAAAGAACCCGTAAACCATGATGCTTGAGTCGAACACAACCGAACGACAGCTAATTCAGCAGTTTCTCGATACGCTTCGTGCGCTGCCAGAGGTGCAGGCCGAACTGGACCACCGGGAGCCCGCCGGGTTGGCCGGCGACAGGGAGCATGACGCCCAAATCGACCTGCACATCGCAGGCAAGTCTTTCACCGTTCTGATTGAGGTAAAAAAGGCCGTTTATCCAAGAGATGTGCGTGAAGTTCTCTGGCAGTTCAGGGAAATCAGCCACAACAGGCCCAAAGCCCAAAGTGGCGACGAAGCGGTATCAGTCTTGGTCGCCGAGTCCATCTCTCCGGGGGCCAAGGAACTGCTCAGGGATGAGCATGTCGGGTACCACGACAGCGGCGGCAGCCTGTTCTTGCCCGCACCTGGCGTGTATCTCTACATCGACAAGCCGCCACCCAAAACGCTGTCGAAATCGGTACGGTCTTTGTTTTCCGGGCGGCGTGCGCAGGTGCTGCACACCCTGCTGATGCGCCATCAGGAATGGTTCGGCGGCAAAGAACTCGCCGAACAGGCATTGGTGTCGCCAGCAACCGCCTCGCAGGTACTGACGGAGCTTGAGCGTTTCGATTGGTTAGTCTCGCGCGGACAAGGCCCCAGCAAAGAGCGCCACCTCAGAGAGCCTGCGGCGCTACTGGATGCCTGGGTGAAGCAGATCGCTTCCATCCGCCCCCCCGCGCTACGTCGCTATTACGTCCCCTCAATCAAAGCCGACACCCTGCTGGAGCACGTTGGACAGGCCTTCGCCACCCATGAGGTCGGGTACGCGGTCAGTTTTGAGGCCGCTGCACAGCGCTACGCGCCGTTCTTGTCCAGTGTTTCCCAGGTGCGCGCACGCTTGCTGGTCAGCGCTGCCGCCGATGCCGCCATTGGCGCACTCGGCGCGCGCGTGGTCAGTGAAGGGGCGAACCTCTCGATCATCGAAGCGAAGTCGCCCGGCGAGTTGTTGTTTCGGGAGCAAGTGGGCGGTATCTGGCTGGCCAGTCCTATTCAGGTCTACCTCGATCTGCTGCGCGGTGAAGGCCGTGCCAAGGAAATGGCAGAACACCTGCGCAAAGAAAGGATCGGTTTCTGATGGCCAAGCCCGCAACCCTCGATGGTTACAGCGACCAGTACACGGTTGATTGTGAGCGCGTCCTGGTGACTCTGCTACGGGGGTTAGGCCCTTGGAAGGACTCGGTCTACCTCATAGGTGGCCTTACGCCAAGGTATCTGGTACCGGCTCGGCCACCCGTCGTACCCGCGCATGCCGGCACCATGGACGTGGACATTGTGATCGACCTGCAAATCTTGGCCGATACCGAGGCGTACCGAACGTTGGAAGACAACTTCAAGAAAATGGGCTTCGAGCGTGCCGAAAACGAGAGCGGCAAGAAACTCTCCTGGCGCTGGCAGACCCGTACCGAACACGGTGCGTTGATGGTGCTCGAACTGCTCGCTGACGCACCAGACATCGCTGGCGGAAAGGTGCAGCCGTTGCCGACCGAAGGCGCAATCTCCGCGCTCAACATCCCGCACTCGTCCATCGTCTTCGATCTCCACCAGGTCACCGAGATCCAGGCCGAACTGCTGGGCGACAACGGCATCGCGACCGAGAAGATCAAGCACGCCAATCTGGTCAGTTTCACCTGCTTGAAGTCGTTCGCGTTCGACCAACGCTACGAACGCAAGGATGCCCACGATCTCATCTATTGCATCGAACATGCGCCCGAGGGGCTGGATGCTGTCGCCGAAGCATTCCGCAAGGAACGCAACGGCAAGCATAGTGCCGTAATCCAGGCCGCACTGGAGATTTTGCGTAAGCGTTTTTCACAGGACGACAAGACTGAGGGTTATCGTAAGGACGGCCCCGTGTCGGTCGCCAAGTTCGAGCTTGGCGAAAGCGACGAGCCCGAGCAGCGCGAGGCAAGGGCGTTGCGTCAGCGCCAGTCGAGCAACGTGATCGATCAACTGCTGGCCCGGATCGGATAGGGGGCCGCGTGGCGATCAAAGCTATTTTCAGTGGCATGGGTAAGAATATCGACGCAACTATCATCACATCGTTGCCGCAGAAGGCAAGACGTCAATGAGTGACTATTTTAGTGATCGAGAGAACGGACCACGCGCACGGATTGAGCTGGTGATCTCTCCTGCGGTCTGGGCCGGCCTGGCGGCAACAGTGCAGGCGCTGATTAACAGTGGTGCATTCGGCCTGCGGTTCCCTTTGGCAAGCGGAGCATGACCAGTGGCCAGTACGACGCGTTTGGCACCCTGGGGCGCTTCATGCAGGCCGATCCGTTCATTCGGGATCCCTACAACCTGCAGAACTACGACCGCTACGGCTACTGCTACAACAACCCACTGACTTGTACCGATCCGGGCGGGCAGTTGTTTGGCATTGATGACCTGCTGGTCTACGCGATTATCGCCACCGTCTTTGCTGACGCCACGGGGATCATTGATCACCGCACCGCACGTACTTTGTATTCCATCGAGGCAGCGTTCTTGTTGGGGCCAGGGGGCGGCGTCTTCCAGGGAGGTCACCGTCTCGTGATCACGACTTCAAGGTACTCGCCCGGCACGACCATCGTGCCGTCGGCGGCGCGCTGGCCAAATAGCTCGCGCAGGCGCTCGTCCGTGCCCCACAGCGACGGTGGCTTGAGGCCAGCGGGTGGCGGGATGTAGCGACCGATAGTCTTGAACAATTCACCGACGAAGCTTGATGGCGTCCAGTTCACCAGGCCAATCTTGCCGCCGGGCCTGCACAAGCGAGTGAGTTCGCCTAACTTACGACTGGGGCTTAGCCTCTCACTTTTTCAATCATGTGATTGATGACATGAGTGTGTTGATGCTGAGGGCTAAACATGACAATGTCCGCGTCTGCCTCGACTTTGACGTTGTGCCCAGGGGGCCAGTAAAACAGATCATTCGCCTTGACCGTTTCTTGCGCGCCGTGCGCGTCGGTGGTGGTCAGTTGGCCGCGCACGACGAAGCCCCAATGCGGGCACTGGCACATATTACCTTCCAGTCCCTGAAACAAGGGGGTGGTATCGACGCCCGCGGAAAGACTGAAGTACTCGCCACTGATCTTGCCCAATCCGGTCGCATCGCCAAAATCCGTTCGCTGACGAATCACGGCACCGGGGATCTCCATCTTGATGTCGACGTTATCTTTGGCGATTCGCATGTTTGATTCTCCTGTTGAGTTGAAAGGCGCTGCGTGATCGATGGTTTTGCATTCCAGGATCTCGCAGTGGTATTGCACACCTTTGGCATTGACGCCGGGTCACCCGGAAATAGACAAACAGCGGGACAAAAAGGGGGACAAATGCAAGGCGCAGGGACATAATTCCTCGACCGGGGCAACAAGGACAGGGGCCGCAGATGAATGAGCAGGGCAACTCTTTCGGATACTGGCTGCGACGGCGGCGCAAGGCGCTTGACCTGACGCAGGTCGCGCTGGCACAAAAAGTCAGTTGTTCGCAGGCCGCCATCAAAAAAATTGAAGCCGAGGAGCGCCGGCCGTCGAGGGGACTGGCGCAACGGCTGGCCGAGCATCTCGCTATTCCCGCGCAGGAGCGGGTGGCATTTCTGCAAGCTGCGCGCACCCTGCAGACATCTGACCGCTTGCCGCTGGCTGATGTGCCCATCACCGCCATGACCGCTGCTGCTGCCAGCGATGCGCTGGACCTTGCAGGCGATCAGAAGTCCCCCTTTGTTGGGCGCCACAACGAGTATGGGCAGTTTCTCGGTCTGATCGCCAGGCTAACCACGGGCTGTGGTCATGTGGTGCTGGTCGAAGGTGAAGCCGGCATCGGCAAGAGCCGACTCATGACCGAGGTGGCGGCTTATACGCAGCAGCGGGCTTTGCCCATATTGGTCACGAATTGCTACGAAATTGAGCATGCCATTGCCTATCAACCGGTCATTGACCTTGCCACTCAGGCGTGCCGGACTGCCCCCGAGGAGCGATTACGCCAGATCACGCCGACGCTGCTGGCCGAGATCGCCGCGCTCGTGCCGGCCATGGCCGAGCGTCTGCTTGACCTGCAGCCTTTGTCAGTGGACTACCCCGAGGCGCGCCAGGCGCGCTTGTTTCAGGCGTTGGTAAAGCTCTTTGACGCGCTGGCACAAGGCCGACAGTTGATTGTCATGATCGATGACATTCAATGGGCCGACGACGCCAGCCTGCAATTTCTGCATTTTCTGGCGCGCCAGATTGTGAATCGACCGGTTCTCTTTGCCTGCGCGTACCGGGACGAGGAACTTGACAACAATCAGCGCCTTACCAGTCTGCTGGAGAGCCTGCGCCGTGAACCGCACACGCGGCACATGGCGCTGGCGCGGCTCGGGCCGGGCGATACCGAAGAACTGCTCGCCAAGTTGAACGACCCGAAACTCAGCGCGCCCCATCTCGCGGCCCGACTGCATGATGAATCAGACGGAAATCCGTTCTTTCTGTGGTCGCTCATGCATTCACTGAGAGAAGCCAATGGCGCGGCCAACGACGCAGCCAGCCTGCCACTGCCAGACACCTTGCGTGACTCGGTGCGTGTGCGTCTGGCCCGCGTGCCACATGAAGATCGGCCGCTGCTCGATTTGGCAGCAGTGCTCGGACGCCGTTTTGACTTCGAAACTTTGCTCACTTTGACCCGCTCACCCGAGGAGACCTTTCTGCACACCATGGAGTCTCTGGTGAAGCGCCGGCTGCTGCGCGAAGACCCCGAGTGGGGCTTCTATGATTTCAGCCACGACAAGGTGCGAGAGGTGGTCTATCGCGATATCGGCACGGCCCGACGTGTGTTGCTGCATCGTGCCGTGGCAGAAATGCTGGAGCAGCATTCATCAAGCAATTTGCATGAGCGTGTTGCCCGTCTCGGCGAACACTACGAGCGCGGCCACGTGTGGTCCAAAGCCGTGCATTACTTTGGCTTGGCTGCCGACCACTCGCAGAAGCTGTTTGCCATGCGCGAGTCGCTGCAATGGTTTGATCGCGCGGTGGCCTTGCTGCAAGTCCATTCAGAGGCGGCGACGCAAGCGCAACAACTTGCCCTGTACGAGCAGCGCGGCGCGGCGCGTGCGCAGGTCGGTGAGATCGACGGTGCTGTGGCGGACTTTCAGCGGGTGATTGATGCGGCGCGCGCGCTGGGCGAGCATGCGCATGCGCATGCGCGTGATGTCTTGATCCAACTCGGTATGGCCTATCGGCGCGCTGATGCCTACCAGCAGGCCATTGTCTGCCTGGATGAGGCGCTTAAGGCGTCGTGCGCCATGGGCGATGAGCGGCATGCGGCCGATACCTTGTACCACTTGGGGACGGTCGCCTGGAGCAATGGGCGCAACGATTTGGCGATTGCGTACCACCAGCAAGCGGTGGATATCTGTGAGCGTTTGGGTCTGACGGACCTGGTTGCCGTACAGGCTTTTCATGGCCGGGGGGAGGCCTATTTCGCCAGCGCCGAGCCGGCTGCGGCCATCGTGTCATTCTCGCGCTCTCTTGAGCTGGCACGCGGCATCGGCGACAGGAGTTATGAGTCGGAGAACCTGATGATGATCGCTTGGGCCTGCACCGGTCATACGGGGCTGGCTGACTACCCGCGGGCGACTGTGTACTTCGATGCAGCGCTCAACATTGCCCGCACCGCTGACCTGCAATGGCACCTGGGTCCGACACTGATTGGACGCGCCAATGTGCAAGTGGCACTCGGCAAATTTGACAAGGCATGGGTGGATTTGAACGAAGCGCTACCCCGGCTGGAGACACTGCGACTGGTCCGGTACCAGATCATGGCGAATGATGCGTTTGGCTGTCTGTTTCTTGACTTGAATTTGAACGAGCAGGCCTTGCAGCACTTCGAGCGTGGCCTGAAGCTCGCGCACGATACGGGAATCATTTACTGGCTACCCCAGCTGCGAGCCAATCTGGTGATTGCACAATTGCGGCTCGGTATTCCTATAGATCGTGCTGCTTTGCAGGCGGCCTTGCAATACTCACAAGATCACAGCGAAGTCTGGTCGGCCTTACGCTGCCTGGAGGCATTCGCCGAGTTGGCGCTGGCGAATGGCGACACGGATGGATGCGTCACCTATGCGGACCAGTTGCTGGCGCTGGCATCGCGCGGCGAGCTGCGCGAACTGATGGGTCAAGCGCATCGTCTGCACGGTCTGGCATGGCTTGCGGTCAATGCGTATGAATCTGCGCGCAAGGAGTTGACGCTGGCGCTGACGCTAGCGGAACAGATCGGGCGTATCCGACTCGCATGGGAGTGCCACCGGGCACTCGCTCGGGTTGCCGCGGCACTGGGAGATGGACGTGGCCAAAATGATCGACAAGCTCGCGCACGCGCGCTGGTCGATCAAATTGCTGAGAACCTGGGTGGATCGGGGTTAATGTTCAATTTGGGAGTTGATCCATGAGTGTGAATGGCGTGCGGGCTCAGTCAATTTGCCACGCCGCTAACCCGCATGAATGCTAGGGTGCTGTTTACGACTTTATTTGCGCAGAATAGTCATT
>DAITMI010000119.1:0-6742 GCA_036835225.1 Rhodoferax sp.
CGCCAGGCGGCGCGTGCGGTGGATGAATTCCTGATGGGATACAGCGACCTGCCAAGGTAATAGGCCGGTAAAGTAATGCTTGGTAATAGGTTTAATACCGTATGATCCAACGGCCGGGCACTCCCCCGGCCTTTCTTTTTGAAGCTTTGCGGGGCAGACCGCAGCAACGCGCAGCGAGCCAGCATTGACCTCAACTGTATAAATGATCCCATCTTCAGAATCACTTGTCGAATTGCGAAATCTCACCTTCGGGTATGGAGATCGGGTGATCCTGGACGACGTTTCCTTGTCCGTGCCGCGCGGCAAGGTGACGGCGCTGATGGGTGCGTCCGGTGGCGGCAAGACAACTATTCTGCGGCTGATCGGTGGGCAAAACCGGGCGCAATCCGGAGCGCTGCTGTTTGACGGGCAGGACGTCACCCCGATGGATCAGACTCAGCTCTACGCCGCGCGGCGCCGCATGGGCATGCTGTTCCAGTTTGGCGCCTTGTTTGCGGACTTGTCGGTGTTCGAGAACGTGGCGTTCCCGTTGCGCGAACACACGGATCTGCCCGAAGCCCTGATTCGCGACATCGTCCTGATGAAGCTCAACGCGGTCGGCTTGCGCGGCGCGCGTGATCTGATGCCGAGCGAAGTCTCGGGTGGCATGGCGCGCCGGATTGCATTGGCGCGCGCGATTGCACTCGACCCTGAATTGGTCATGTATGACGAGCCGTTTTCCGGTCTTGATCCGATTTCGCTTGGCACGGCGGCACGCTTGATCCGCCAGCTGAATGATTCCATGGGACTGACCAGCATTTTTGTCTCGCATGAGCTGGAGCAGACCTTTGCCATTGCCGACCATGTGATTATTCTGGCCAATGGCAAAATTGCGACGCAAGGAACACCTGAAGCGGTACGGCAAAGCACCGACCCGCTGGTGTACCAGTATGTGAATGCCTTGTCGGACGGTCCGGTGCGGTTTCATTACCCGGGGCCCTCGATTGAGGAGGATTTTGGTTTGGGAGTTGCGCCATGAGTTGGTACAAACCAGCCGATGTCGGCTTTGCCGTGCGGCGCCAATTGACCGACCTGGGGCAGGGTGCCCGGCTGTTCATTCGGCTGCTGACCACGCTGGCCAGCAGCTTGAGGCGCTTTGGTCTGATCCGCGACCAGATCCATTTCTTGGGCAACTACTCGCTGGCCATCATTGGGGTGTCCGGGCTGTTTGTCGGCTTTGTTTTTGGCTTGCAGGGTTACTACACTTTGCAGCGCTACGGTTCATCCTCCGCCTTGGGCTTGCTGGTGACGCTGACGCTGGTCCGCGAGCTGGGGCCGGTGGTGACGGCGCTGTTGTTTGCCGGCCGGGCCGGCACCTCGCTGACGGCCGAAATTGGCCTGATGAAGGCCGGTGAGCAAATCAGCGTCATGGAGATGATGGCGGTGGATCCGGTGCTACGCGTCCTGGCACCCCGGTTTTGGGCCGGGGTCATCACCATGCCTTTGCTGGCGGCGGTCTTCAGTGCCATGGGCATCATCGGCGGCTGGGTGGTGGGTGTGCTCATGATCGGCGTCGATGGTGGTTCGTTCTGGAGCCAGATTCAGGAGGGTGTCGATGTCTGGCAAGACTTGGGTAACGGCATTCTCAAGAGCATCGTGTTTGGTTTTGCCGTCACCTTCATCGCGCTGCTTCAGGGCTATAAAGCCCAACCCACGCCGGAAGGCGTGGCCAGCGCCACCACCCGGACCGTGGTGGTGGCGTCGTTGTCGGTTTTGGGGCTGGACTTCATCCTGACCGCCATGATGTTTACCATTTGATTAGATGAAACCGTGTGGGACAGTCCTTCGTTGCGCCAAGCGCGCAAGCGCTGTCCCCAACTGACTAGAAAGGTGTGTTGCATGCAACGCTCGAAGAATGATGTATGGGTTGGCCTGTTTGTGCTGATTGGTGCGGTGGCGATCCTGTTTTTGGCCCTGCAATCAGCCAATCTGTTGAGCTTGAGTTTCGAGAAAACGTACCAGGTCAATGCCAGGTTTGACAATGTCGGTGGTCTCAAGCCGAAAGCGGCGGTGCGCAGTGCCGGTGTGGTGGTGGGCCGTGTGGAAAAAATGGTCTTTGATGACAAATCGTTTCAGGCCCGCGTCACCCTGGCGCTGGAAAGCCAGTATGTGTTTCCCAAAGACAGCTCCTTGAAAATTCTCACCAGTGGCTTGCTGGGTGAGCAGTACCTGGGACTCGAAGCCGGTGCCGACGACAAGACGCTGGTGGCGGGCGATACCATTTCCAGCACCCAATCGGCGGTGGTGCTGGAAAACCTCATCAGCCAGTTCTTGTTCAGCAAGGCGGCCGAGGGCAGCAGCGCTGAAGCAGACAAGGCTAAAAAATGACAGTCAATTTGTGCACGCGGCGTGGCGATTCCTCAGGCGTTCGCGCTGCCCTGTGGAGTGGTGTACTGCTGATCTTGGTGTCACTGGCCGGCTGTGCCAGTGGGCCCAATGCCAATCCGCGCGATCCACTGGAGCCCTTCAACCGTGGCGTCTATCAGTTCAACGACGCGGTCGATCGGGCGGTGCTGAAGCCCGTCGCCACCGCCTACCGGGATGTCGCGCCGGTGCGGGTGCGCCAGGGTGTCGGTAATTTTTTCGGCAACCTGGAAGATGTCTGGTCGTTTGTCAACAACGCCCTGCAATTCAAGGGGCAGGCGGCGTTCGACAGTTTGAAGCGTTTTGGTGTCAACACCTTCGTTGGCTGGGGTGGCATTTTTGACATCGCCAGTGAGATGGATATCGAAAAACACACCAAGGATTTCGGGCATACCCTGGGTTACTGGGGGGTGGGCCCCGGCCCCTATCTGGTGCTGCCCTTGCTCGGGCCTTCGACCTTGCGCGACACGGTGGCGCTGCCGGTTGATCTGAAGGGCGATATCGTGTCCCACGTCGCACATGTCCCGACGCGCAACACCACCATGGCAGTCAGGGTCGTGGACAACCGGGCGGCTTTGCTCAAAGCGTCCACCATGCTGGAAGAAGCGGCGCTGGATCGCTACTCGTTCACCCGCGACGCTTTTCTGCAACGTCGTCGCAGCGTCATTTACGATGGCAACCCGCCGGAAGAAGATACGGTGGAAAACACGGTAGAACAATTGCCAGCGCAGCCGGAGTTGCCGCCGCCAGCGGCTGCCACGTCAACTGAAACTTCAATTGAAGCACCAAGTAACTCCGGGCCTGCCGGAGATGAGAAAGTCAAACCATGAACCGTCGTTTTTTGAGTCAGCTGTTCGCCGCGCTGCTTGTCAGTACCTCCAGTCTGCTGGCTGGTCCGGTGTGCGCGGCCGATGAAGCCCCCGATGCGCTGATCAACCGCTTGTCCACCGAGGTGCTGAACAGCATCAAGGCCGACAAAGCGATCCAGGCCGGGGATTTGTCCCGGATCATTGCGCTGGTGGACGCCAAGATCATGCCGAACGTGAACTTCCAGCGCATGACCGCCTCCGCCGTCGGGCCGGCCTGGCGGCAGGCCACCCCGGAGCAGAAAAAGCGCTTGCAGGAGGAGTTCAAGATCTTGCTGGTGCGCACCTATGCCGGTGCCTTGACCCAGATCAATGAACAAACCATTGTCATGAAGCCGATGCGGGCCGCCGCCGAAGACAAAGAGGTGGTGGTGCGGACCGAGGTCAAGGGCCAGGGCGACGCCATTCAACTCGATTACCGGTTGGAAAAAACGCCCGGCGAGGGCGCTGGCTGGAAAATTTACAACCTGAACGTGTTGGGTGTCTGGCTGGTGGAAACCTACCGCAGCCAGTTTGCGCAGGAAATCAATGCCAAAGGCCTCAACGGCCTGATTGCCAGTTTGACCGACCGCAACAAGGCCAATGCCCTCACCAACGCCAAGAAGGGGTAACTGTGCTGGTATTGCCGCAAGAGCTGACGCAAGCGCAAGCCACCGCATGCTTGACGTTGCTGGTGCAGGGCCTGCGCGCGCAATCGGGTTCGGAGGTGGTGGTCGATGCCACGGCCTTGAGTCGCTTTGATTCGGCGGCGCTGGCGGTGCTGCTGGAATTCCGACGCGAGACCCTGGCTTCAGGCAAGCGTTTTTCGATCCGCGGTTTGCCGGCCCGTCTGGCTGATCTGGCCAACCTTTACGGGGTTGCTGAGTTGCTGCCGTCGGCTTGAATCTCAATCAGTTGAGGACAGAGCTTGTTCGCTTCTCGTAACTCTGGTCTGTCCCGCAAGTCTTTAGAATAGCCGCCTTCATGCCTGCAATTTCCTTCCAGTCCGTCTCCAAGACCTATCCCTCCCCGCGCGGCCCCAGAGGCAGTACGTTTCTCGCGCTCGACCGCGTCAGCCTCGATATTGAAGAGGGCGAGTTTTTTGGTCTGCTCGGCCCCAACGGGGCCGGCAAGACCACCATGATCAGCATTCTGGCCGGTCTGTCGCGTGCCAATTCCGGCAAAGTGTCCGTGCTGGGCCATGATGTCCAGGCTGATTACGCCCAGGCGCGGCGTAGCCTGGGGGTGGTGCCACAAGAGTTGGTGTTTGACCCGTTTTTCAGCGTGCGTGAGATGCTACGGATTCAGTCCGGCTATTTCGGTGTCAAGCACAACGATGCCTGGATTGATGAGCTGCTGGACAGCCTGGGCCTGGCTGACAAGGCTGGCGCCAACATGCGCCAGCTCTCCGGTGGCATGAAGCGGCGGGTGCTGGTGGCGCAGGCCCTGGTGCACAAGCCGCCGGTGATCGTGCTGGATGAACCAACTGCCGGTGTTGACGTCGAGTTGCGCCAGACCCTGTGGCAATTCATTGCCAAGCTCAACAAGCAGGGCCATACGGTGTTGTTGACGACCCACTATCTTGAGGAAGCCGAAGCCTTGTGTGGCCGCATTGCCATGCTTAAAACGGGGCGGATTGTGGCCCTGGACCGCACCAGCGAGTTGCTCAAGGCCGCCTCCAGCAATGTGCTGCGCTTCAAAGTTGACAGTGAACTACCCAAGGTGCTTGCCGATAAGGCCCGTATTACCGGACGCATCGTGCAGTTCCCTGCGCACGATGCGCTGGAGATTGAACACTACCTGGCCGCCGTGCGCGAGGCCGGCCTGCTGGCGCACGATGTCGAGATTCGCAAAGCCGACCTGGAAGATGTGTTTCTGGACGTGATGAAGAAAAATCATCAGCAGCCGGCGGAGCTGGCAGCATGAGCGGTTGGCAAACCCTGCTGTACAAGGAAGTGCGGCGTTTCTGGAAGGTGGCGTTTCAGACCGTGGCCGGTCCGGTGCTGACCGCCATGCTGTACCTGCTGATCTTCGGGCATGCGCTGGAGGCGCACGTCAAGGTCTATGAGCAAATCAGCTACACCGCTTTTCTGGTGCCGGGGCTGGCGATGATGAGTCTGTTGCAAAACGCCTTTGCCAACAGCTCGTCGTCACTCATCATGAGCAAGGTGATGGGGAATCTGGTGTTTCTGATGCTGACCCCGCTCTCCTACATGAACTGGTTTGTGGCCTACGTGGGGGCGGCGGTCATTCGCGGTCTGGTCGTGGGGCTGGGCGTGTTTGCGGTGTCGGCCCTGTTCACCGAGGTCAGTTTTGCCGCTCCGCTGTGGATCGTGGTCTTTGCCGTGATGGGCGCGGCGCTGATGGGCACGCTGGGGCTGATCGCCGGCTTGTGGGCCGAGAAATTCGACCAGCTGGCGGCGTTTCAAAACTTTGTCGTCATGCCCATGACCTTTTTGAGTGGCGTGTTTTATTCCATCCATTCGCTGCCAGCCTTTTGGCAAAACGTGAGTCACCTGAACCCGTTCTTCTACATGATTGACGGCTTTCGCTTTGGCTTTTTTGGCGTGAGCGATGTGTCACCCTGGCTGAGCTTCAGTGTGGTCGGCGTGGCGCTGGCCCTGGTGAGTGCCGTGGCGATCAACCTGCTTCGTATCGGCTACAAAATCCGCAGTTGACGCGTTGCTTTTTTTATTTTTTGGATTGTTGACATGACTGCAGAGCAGATTAAAAACATGATTGCGGCTGGCCTCAACTGCGAGCACCTCGAGCTGGAGGGCGATGGCCGCCACTGGTACGCCACCATTGTGTCGTCGGAATTTGAGGGCCAGCGCGCCATCCAGCGCCACCAAAAGGTGTACGCCACGCTGGGCACGAAAATGCAGAACGACGAGGTGCATGCCCTGTCGATGAAAACGTTCACGCCGGCCGAGTGGGCAGCGCAACAGGTCTGATCGCATGGACAAATTACTGATTCGCGGCGGCCGACCGCTGCACGGGGAAGTTTTCATCTCCGGCGCCAAGAACGCTGCCTTGCCCGAGCTGTGTGCCTGCCTGCTGACGGCCGAGCCCGTGACCCTGAGCAACGTGCCGCGTTTGCAGGACGTGTCCACCATGCTCAAGCTGATTGGCAACATGGGGGTGGCGATTGACCGCCGCGAGGACGGCGTGGTAAGGGTAGATGCCGGCGCGCTCAACTCGCCGGAGGCGCCGTATGAGCTGGTCAAGACCATGCGCGCCTCGGTGTTGGCGCTGGGTCCTTTGCTGGCGCGTTTTGGCGAGGCCACGGTGTCACTGCCGGGCGGCTGTGCCATTGGCTCGCGGCCAGTGGACCAGCATATCAAGGGCCTGAGCGCCATGGGCGCCGAGATCGTGGTCGAGCATGGCTACATGATTGCCAAATTGCCCAAGGGCTGGACGCGCCTGAAGGGCGCGCGCATTGCCACCGACATGGTCACCGTCACCGGCACGGAAAACTTCTTGATGGCCGCCTG
>DAITMI010000120.1:0-6706 GCA_036835225.1 Rhodoferax sp.
CGGCAGCAAGGCCATCGCGATCAAGGCACGCTTGAGTCTTTTGACCAGGCCTGTCGTCATGAGTCAGTGCCGCTCGTTATCTGATGATTTCGCGGGCTTGACGCAACACCGCCTCGTCTATTTTCAAGCCGATGGCTTGTGCAGTACGCTGGTTGACGATGAGAATGTTCGCCGCGGTTTCCACCGGCAGGTCACCGGGCTTGGCTCCCTGCAGAATTTCGGCGGCCAGACGCCCGGCTTGTTCCCCAATGCGGCGGTGATTGAAGCCGTAGGTCATCAACGCCCCCTGTTCAACCTGTATGCCACTCGGCGCGCAAAGGGGCAAGTGGTGTTTGAGCGCACTCGCCACAAAAAGGTCAATCTGTGCTTCGATCCGGCTGTCCTGCGGCAGAAAAATCGCGTCCGCACCCGGCGGAATCTCGCGTGCGGCCTGTTGTATGTCAGCCAGGCTCTGTACCGGCCGCAGCAACAGACGGATGCCCAATGACCTGGCCGCTTCCTCAACCTGTTGCAGCGAGGCCAGGGCACTTGCATCGGCACTGGAGTAGGGCAGATAGACACTTTGCACCCGTGGATCCACCCGCTTGAGCCATTGCAGACGCAAACCATTGCTGGGCTCCAGACGAATGCCGGTGGCATGCTCGCCCGGATGCTTCAGGTTGCTGACAATTTGGGCACTCAGCGGATCCGTCACGGGCGCAAATACCAGCGGTGTCGCGCTGGCCCGGGTGGCCCGGTAAGCGGCCTGAGCGGGTGGGGTCGAAGCCGCCAGGACCAGGTTCGGCTTCCAGGCCATCAGTTGCGCAAGACCTGCGTCCAGCGTGTCCAGTCGGCTGTCAGCCGGCAGGATCTTGTACTCCACCGTTTTCCCCTCCTGGAATCCGCGGGAGGCGAGTTCCGCCTTGAATCCTTCCACCACGCGCGCATTGACCGGGGTAAAAGGAACAATGCCGATGCGAACCACACCGGCACGACCTGACTGCCACGCCATTCCCAGCGCGACAACCAGTGCGATACCCCCCAGCCCGACCAAGTAGCGACGCATAGTCTTTTTTCTTTTGAGTCTGATCGTGACATGGCGCCATGAGCCACTCACATTTAACGGCAGCGTGGCCCAGGGCCGCCCCCAAACCATTTCCATGCTGGCACTATAGCTCTGCCCTGCGCTGTATTGGCGCTCTTTTAGAGCGGGTTTTCCCTACTCAGAACATGGTTTTTCAGGCCCTGTTTTCCCCCGCCAAGGACGCGGCGGGCCGGTCTGCGAGAATCCTTCCTTTTCCCCTGACTCCCTTTCTCCTGTGTCCTACGCATCCGAAACCCGCCGTCGCCGCACCTTTGCCATCATCTCCCACCCGGACGCGGGTAAAACCACGCTCACGGAAAAGCTCTTGCTGTTCTCGGGCGCGATCCAGATCGCCGGTAGCGTCAAGGCGCGCAAAGCCACCCGCCACGCCACCAGCGACTGGATGGAAATCGAGAAGCAGCGCGGCATTTCGGTGGCCTCCAGCGTGATGCAAATGGTGTACCGCGACCACGTCATCAACCTGCTGGATACGCCCGGCCACAAGGACTTCTCCGAAGACACCTACCGCGTGCTGACCGCCGTCGACTCGGCGCTGATGGTGATTGACGCCGCCAACGGTGTCGAAGCGCAAACCCGGCGCCTGATTGAGGTCTGCCGCCAGCGCAACACGCCCATCATTACCTTCGTCAACAAGATGGACCGCGAAGTGCGCGAGCCGCTCGACATTCTGGACGAGATCGAGCGCGAACTCGGCATGCCCTGCGTGCCGATGACCTGGCCGGTCGGCCAGGGCAAAACCTTCGGCGGCATCATCAACCTGCGCACGCAGGCCATGACGGTGTTTGAGCCCGGCAGCGACCGCGGCCCGAAGGACTTCACCACCATCCCCATGAGCGATCAGGCCACTTTGCTGAAACGCTTTGGCCACGAGTTTGAGACCGCGTTTGACAGCATGGAACTGGCCACCGGCGCCTCGCCGACCTGGGACCGCGAGGCCTTTCTGGCCGGCAAGCAAACCCCGGTGTTCTTTGGCTCGGGTGTGAACAACTTTGGCGTGATGGAGGTACTGGACGCGCTGGTGGACCTGGCGCCCTCGCCCCAGTCCCGCACCAGTTCGTTCGTCGTCAACAAGCAGCCGGTCATTAAAGAAGTCCAGCCGGACGACGAATTCTTCTCCGGCGTGGTGTTCAAGGTGCAGGCCAATATGGACGCCAACCACCGCGACCGCATCGCCTTTGTGCGCATGGCCTCGGGCAAATACACGCCGGGCATGAAGCTCAAAGTGATGCGCACCAGCAAAGAACTGCGTCCGACCAGCGTGGTGACCTTCATGAGCCAGCGCCGCGAAGCGGTGGAAGAGGCCTATGCCGGCGACATCGTCGGCTTTACCACCCACGGCGGCGTGCAGCTGGGCGACACCATCACCGACGGCTCAATCAACCTGCAGTTCACCGGCCTGCCGTTCTTTGCGCCCGAACTGTTCATGACCGTGGTGCTGCGCAACCCCTTGCGCACCAAGCAGTTGCAGCAAGGCCTGGCACAACTGGGTGAAGAAGGCGCGATCCAGGTGTTTCGCCCGGAGATCGGCGGCAACATGCTGCTCGGGGCCATCGGCCAGCTGCAGTTTGAAGTGGTGCAGCACCGCTTGAAAGGCGAGTACGACGCCGACATCCGGCTGGAGAACAGCCAGTACACCGGTGCGCGCTGGATCACCGCCGACACGCCGGCCGAGCTCAAGGCTTTTTGCGACGCCTACCCGATGCGCATGGCACGGGACGCGGCCAACACGCTGGCCTACCTGACCACGTCGCAATACGACGTGCGACTGGCGCAGGAGCGCTTTCCCAAGATCCACTTTCATCCGCTGCGCGAACACGCCGGCCTGGCGCTGCAGTCCGCCGGCTAAGGTAGATCTGGTCATGCTGAAGCTGGCAGACTGGCCGCTGGACGAGCGCCGCCAGCTGATTGGCGTCTTCACCGACATCGACGACACGCTGACGACCGAGGGCGCGATCACCCCGGATGCGCTGCAGGCACTGGCCGACCTGAAGGCGGCGGGGCTGACGGTGATTCCGATCACCGGACGGCCGATTGGCTGGAGCGAACCGTTTGCCCGCGGCGACGCCGCCCGCCGGATGGCGCCTTGGCCGGTGGACGCCCTGGTGGCGGAAAACGGTGCCGTCGCCTTTGCCTGGCAGGCCATGCACCAACAGCAGGACGCGCTGGCCAGCGCGCCGCTTGTCTCCTACAATTTATGCCAAATTGGCCTGCAGCCCCCGTCCCTACTGCGTAAGCAGCTATTAAAACTATATCAACAAGACGCCACCACCCGCGCTGCCAATTTCACCCGGATGCAGGCCGTGGCTGCGCAGGTGCTGCGCGAAGTGCCTGGCGCCTGCCTGTCGCAGGACTCGGCGGGGCGCGAAACCGACATCGCCATCGACCACAGCGAGTTCACGCATTTGCCGCCGGAAAAAATAGCCCAGGTGGTGGCCTTGATGCAAGACGCCGGCATGACGGCCACCGTCAGCAGCATTCACATCAACGGCTGGTTTGGTGCCCACAACAAGCTGGCCGGTGCGCGCTGGATCGTGCGCGCGCTGTTCGGGCGCGATCTGGAGGCCGAGCTAGACCGGTGGATTTACGTGGGCGACTCCACCAACGATCAGGTGATGTTTGCGCATTTTCCGCACAGCGTGGGGGTCGCCAATATCCGCCGCTTTGAGGCGGCGTTGCGCCACAAGCCGCGCTACATTACCCAAGGTTCGCGTGGCGCCGGGTTTGCCGAGGTGGCCCGCGCCATTCTCGGCGCGCAAGAATAATCGGCTACTTTGCGGGACCGACCGTAGCGCAGCGAAGCGCTGTCCTCAACCGTATAGACTTGTGGGACAGTTTTCCGCCTGGTGCAACTCTGCCCTCACCTCATTCATCGCCATGTTTTTTGCCGTCGATCTCGCCACTGTCACCCATGGCATTCAGCTCGCCGTGGCCCCGGTCTTCTTGCTGACGGCCGTGGCGTCGATGATCGGGACCGTGGCCGGTCGGCTGGCGCGCATCATTGACCGCGCCCGCCTGCTCGAAGACCGCATTGAAGCCGCCCCGGTCGGGAACGCCATGAAGGCCGCCTATGAAGAGCTGAAGCGCTTGCGCTTGCGCGGCTGGCTGGTGAACGCCTGCATTGCGCTGCTCACCTTCTGTGCCATCCTGATCGGACTGACCATCGTGGCGCTCTTTCTTGGTGAAACCACCGAGATGCAGATTCTTCGCCTGGCGACGGTCGCCTTTCTGTCCAGCGTGAGCTGTTTCTTGCTGGCGCTTTTATGCTTTTTGACCGAAACACTGCTGGCGACCCGGATGCTCAAGTTCGGCAAAGCGAAGAAGTCTTGAGGGTCCGCCAACCCAGGGCAGCGGCCGAAGACTAGCGCGCCAGCACCGCCGCCAGCGCCACGCCGGTGTGGGTGCCCAGCGCCACCACGCCCTCCGGCGTTGCTGCCGCCACCACGCGCCCACCGGCATTGCCGCCGTCCGGCCCGAGGTCAAGGACCCAATCGGCTTCGGCAATCACATCCAGGTCATGTTCAATCACCACCACGCTGTGGCCGCCATCAACCAGGCGGTGCAGCACCTGGATGAGCTTTTCCACATCAGCCATGTGCAGGCCAACCGTGGGTTCATCCAGCACATACAAAGTGTGCGGCGCCTTCTGGCCACGGCGGGTGATGTCGTCGCGCACCTTGCTGAGTTCGGTCACCAGCTTGAGGCGCTGCGCCTCGCCGCCACTGAGCGTGGGCGACGGTTGGCCCAGCGTCAGATAACCCAGGCCGACGTCTTTCATCAGTTGCAGCGGATGGCTGATGGTGGGCATGGCGGCAAAGAACTCCACCGCCTCATCGACTTCCATTTGCAGCACGTCGCCGATGTTTTTGCCGCGCCAGGTGACCGCCAGCGTTTCGGGGTTGAAGCGCGCGCCCTTGCAGGTTTCGCACAGCACTTTCACGTCGGGCAGGAAGCTCATGGCGATGGTGCGAATGCCCTGCCCTTCGCAGCCGGCGCAACGACCGTCGCCGGTGTTGAAGCTGAAGCGGTTGGCGGCATAGCCGCGCGCTTTCGCTTCCAGCGTGTCGGCAAACAGCTTGCGGATGATGTCCCAAAAGCCGATGTAGGTGGCCGGGCAACTGCGCGGGGTTTTGCCGATGGGGGTTTGATCAACCTCCAGCACGCGGTCCACGGCCTCGTAACCGGTGACGGACTCGCAACCGGTCCAGAGGATTTGTTCGCCAGCGGCCAGCGCGTCGCGACCGGCTTTGGTGCTGCGCTTTTGCACGGCGGTTTGCACATTGGTCAGCAGCACATCACGCGCCAGGGTGGATTTGCCGGAGCCGCTAACGCCGGTGACGGCGACCAGGCGGCTGAGAGGAACATGGGCGGTAACGGCTTGCAGGTTGTGCAGGTTGGCACCGGTGACGCTGATCCAGCGTTGTACTTCGGTGGCCGTGAAATTGGGGTGAGAGTCCAATTTCGCGGGAGATTTTTTCTTCTTGACAGGCTTGGGAGCGAAAATGGAATCCGACCCCAAATTCACTGCAGTCGTGGTTCTTGATGCCGGCTCGCTCACCCTCACAACCGAAGTTGCGTTTTGCGATGCGAAGGCAAGCGCACCCAGATTCGCGCCCTTGCCCAACGGTGTCGCGGCTGAAGCCGGTGCGCCGGGCAACGATGTTGAGCTTGCGTCTGAGGCGCCCGGCGCACCGGCTTCGGCCGCAGCGTGTACCACGACAGAACGACGCACCTTCAAAGGATGTTTCATCGCGTGCAGCAGGTAGCGCCCGGTTTGCGAGTCTTCTGCTTTCACGATGTCGGCCACCGTGCCTTCGGCCACCAGCCGCCCGCCACGCTTGCCCGCACTCGGCCCAATGTCGATGATGTGATCCGCGTGGCGAATGGTGTCTTCGTCATGCTCCACCACCACCAGCGTATTGCCTTTGTCGCTCAAGGATTGCAGCGCGCCCAGCAAAATCTGGTTGTCCCGCGCATGCAGCCCGATGGTGGGCTCGTCCAGCACGTAGCACACACCCTGCAGGTTGCTGCCGAGTTGCGCCGCCAGCCGGATGCGCTGGGCCTCGCCACCACTGAGGGTGGGTGCGCCGCGGTCGAGCGTGAGGTAGCCCAGACCGACTTGCTCCAGGAACTCCAGGCGGCTTTTGATTTCTGGAATCAGATCACGGGCAATGTCGCTTTCGCGCTGGCTCATGCGCCCCTGGCGTTGCAATGTTTCCACCCATTGGCGCAGATCAGTCACGCTCAGGCGCGCCAGTTCGGTGATAGCGACGCCGTCACCCAGAGAAAAAGACGACGGCTTAGACACCTTGGCCTTATCGGAGAGCGTGAGCGATGCAGACTGCCCTGCTCTCTCGGGGCTAAGGTAAGGCCGATTGAACTGAGCGCCAAACTTCACGGCACGGGCGGTGGCGTTCAAACGTGTCCCGGCGCAAGTGGGGCAAGCGGCATCCACCAGGTCTTCGACCTCAGGCTCGGCAAAGGTTTGCTCGCGCCCCTTGTTGTCGTCGTCGCGGACGGAATCGTCAAACACCTTGCGCTGCTCTTTGCTCAATTTGACCCCGGTGCCAACGCAGTCCGGGCACCAGCCGTGCTTGCTGTTGTAGGAGAACAGGCGCGGGTCCA
>DAITMI010000121.1:0-6576 GCA_036835225.1 Rhodoferax sp.
CGCAAACCATCCAATAAACTACCGCTGTGTTGCACTTGGATTTGAGAGCGCCCCCCGTGTAATATGCGCAGGTAGCTATTAAATATATAGCAATTAGTTTTCACTGAAAGCCCCCCATGAGCCAACATGCCCCCCTCATCATCGACGTCGCCGGCCTGCGCCTGAGCAACACTGACCATCAACGCCTGAAGCACCCTTTGGTCGGCGGCATCATCCTGTTTGCCCGTAACTGGCAGGATCGGGCGCAGCTGACCCAGCTGTGCCGCGACATCAAAAAAGTGCGGCGTGACTTGCTGATCTGCGTTGACCACGAAGGCGGTCGGGTGCAGCGTTTCAAGACCGATGGCTTCACCCATCTGCCGCCGATGCGGGCCCTGGGCGAGCTGTGGCTGCGCGATGGCAAGGGCGGCGAGGGCAGCGGCGCGCTGCAAGCCACCAACGCCGCCAGCGCCTGCGGCTTTGTGCTGGGGGCCGAACTGCGCGCTTGCGGCGTGGATTTCAGCTTCACCCCGGTGCTGGATCTGGATTTTGGCGCGAGCGGCGTCATTGGCGACCGCGCCTTTGCGCGTGACCCGCGCGTCGTCAGCCTGCTGGCCAAAAGCCTGATGCATGGCCTGCTGCAAAGCGGCATGGCCAATTGCGGCAAACACTTTCCCGGCCACGGCTTCGTCAAGGCTGACTCCCACACCGACATTCCGGTGGATAAACGCAGCCTCAAAGCCATCCTGAATGAAGACGCGGCGCCCTACGGCTGGCTCAACACCACGCTCAGCAGCGTCATGCCGGCGCATGTGATCTACCCCAAGGTGGATGCCCGCCCGGCCGGTTTTTCAGCCAAATGGCTGAATGACATCCTGCGCGGCCAGCTCGGCTTTGGCGGCGCCATTTTCAGCGACGACCTGTCCATGGCCGGCGCGCGGGTGATTGATGGCCAGCTGGTCAGCTACACCCAGGCGGCGGTGGCGGCGTTGAGCGCGGGTTGCGACATGGTGTTGCTGTGCAACCAGTCCTTGACCAATAGCGCGGGCGAGGGCCGGGCGCTGGATGAGTTGATTGACGGCCTGACCGAGGCACAACTGAAAGGCGGCTGGCAGCCGCGGGAGGACAGCGAAGAGCGCCGCCTGAAGCTGTTGCCGCGCGGCCCGGCGCCGCTATGGGACGACCTGATGGTGCAGCCGGACTACATGCACGCGCTCAGCCTGCTGCCCTGAGGCAAGCTGTTCGCCTGCCGTTCGGGCTGAGCCCTTCGACAGGCTCAGGACAGGCACTGTCGATAAGCCTGGTAGCCAAACGAGCCAGCTCAGGGCGAGCGGTGCAGCCGGGGCGACGACAAGGCCACGATCATGTCCTGTGTCGCGGCATCCACGTTGGGGTGGCGCGCGAGCAGCTTCGCGCTGCCGAGCAAGACGCGCAGATCCTTCAGGTCTTTCACCGTCGGCGCCACTTTGATCTGGGCAATTGCGGCCTCACTGTTGCCCCCGTGAACCAGGGCGGCGACCTTGGTGGCCCAAATACTGTGACGTGACATGGCGAGATTCCTTAAGGTGTTTGAAATTCTAAGCTATTTTGGCACATAGCCCTTGTCTGGTAAGCGCAAGCAGCTACTAAAAACATAGCAAAAAGCAGGGCTGCCGCACCAGTTTGAAGTGGTGGCTTCATCCCCGACAATCAAGCCTCACTTCACAAATGCCCATTCATCCATGAAATCCAGATCTGCCAGCGGTGGCCTGGTCTACTCCACCGACAGCGGGCGCATGTGCCCGCTATGCCGCCAACCCACCGCCAGCTGCCGTTGCAGCGCCGCCCCGGCGCGGCCAGCGTCGGATGGCGTGGTCCGGGTCTCGCGCGAAACCAAGGGCCGCGCCGGCAAGGGCGTCACTTTGGTCAAGGGGCTGGCGCTGGAGCCGCCGGCGCTGGCAGCGCTGGGCAAGCAACTCAAGACCGCCTGCGGCTCGGGTGGCACGGTCAAGGACGGCGTGATCGAAGTCCAGGGCGAGCACTGCGACCGCGTCATCGAGATGCTGACGGCGCAGGGCTTTAGCGTCAAGCGTGCCGGCGGTTGAGCATGCAGCCCGAAGACCTGCAACTGCTGGTGAGCCGCACCATGCCGTTTGGCAAATACCAAGGCCGGATCATTGCCGATTTGCCGGGCGACTACCTGCGCTGGTTTGTGCGCGAGGGCGTGCCGAAAGGCGAAATCGGCCGGCTGCTGGCCCTGATGCACGAAATCGACCACAACGGGCTGTCCGACTTGCTCAAGCCGCTGCGGGGCGGCTGAAAATTTTTACCGGTGAACTTCCTTGAATTGCCGAAACTTAGGCGTTGGCTCTTGGTCGTCCGCTTTGGGCACCTGGCGGTAGTTCAAGATCAGGCTGCTTCCGGCGCCGTCAGTCCCCACAAGCGGGTCCCTGACGCATCCAGATGGGTCAGGTACATGCGCACTTCAAACTCCAGCTGGTGGTAGCTGGGCTCCATGTAGCTGCAGAGCTGGTAGAAGGCCTTGTCGTGGGCGCGCTCCTTCAGGTGGGCCAGCTCGTGCACGGTGATCATCTTCAGAAACTCCAGCGGTGCATCCTTGAACAGGGCGGCGATCCGGATTTCGCGTTTGGCCTTGAGCTTGCTGCCCTGCACGCGCGAGATGGTGGTGTGGGTGCCGAGGGCGTGCTGCACCACCTGCAGTTTGCTGTCAAACGCCACTTTGGCCAATGCGTCGGCACCGCGCAGGTAAGTTTGCTTGAGTTCCTGCACATACTCAAACAGGGCTTTGTCGGTGCGCACGCCGTGGCCGCGGGGGTACTTTTGCAGCAGCCACGCGCCCAGACTCTGGTTGGCGACGAGCTGTGCGACCTGGGCCAGGGTGTCGGCGGAATAACCCTGCAGGTATTTCAGGGGCTTGCTTGCTATGGAAGTCATAGCTGCTTACGCAATAGGTACGGGGGCTGGAGGCCTATTTGGCTCATGATTCCCGGCGCAAGGCCGGGAACAGGATCACATCGCGGATGCTGCTGCTGTCGGTCAGCAGCATCATCAATCGGTCCAGGCCGACGCCGCAGCCGCCGGTGGGGGGCATGCCGTATTCCAGCGCACGAATGAAGTCGTGGTCGTAGTACATGGCTTCGTCGTCGCCACTGTCTTTGGCGGCGACCTGGGCGTGAAAGCGGGCGGCTTGCTCTTCGGCATCGTTCAGTTCGCTGAAACCATTGCCGAATTCGCGGCCGGTGATGTAGAGCTCAAAGCGCTCGGTCACGCCCGGTTTGTGGTCGCTGGCGCGCGCCAGCGGTGAAATCTCGACCGGGTGCTCGCAGATGAAAGTGGGCTGCCACAGTTGTTCTTCCACGGTTTCTTCAAAGTACAGCACCTGCAGGCTGGCCAGCGAGCGGGTGGAGAGTTTGTGTTTACCTTCTGAGAGGCCCAGTTTGCGCAGGGCACTGATGAGCCAGGCCGCGTTGTCGACCCTGAGCTGCGTGCCGCCCTCGATCGCTTGGCCCGCTTCGGTGTGCTTGCAGATCGCCTCATGAATCGTCAGGCGCTCAAACGGCTGGGTTAAATCGACCGCCTTGCCGCCGTAGCTCAGTTGCAGCGTGCCGACCGCCTTGTGCGCGGCGTCGCGGATCAGGGCTTCGGTGAAGGTCATCAGGTCCTGGTAGTCCCAGTAGGCCGCGTAGAACTCCATCATGGTGAACTCGGGGTTGTGGCGCACCGAGATGCCTTCGTTGCGGAAGCTGCGGTTGATCTCGAACACACGGTCAAAACCACCCACAATCAGGCGCTTCAGGTACAGCTCGGGCGCAATGCGCAGGAACATCTGCTGGTCCAGCGCGTTGTGGTGCGTGGTGAAGGGTTTGGCGTTGGCCCCGCCCGGAATCGGGTGCAGCATGGGGGTCTCGACTTCAAGGAAGTTATGCGCCACCATGAACTCGCGGATGCCGCTGACCGCTTTGCTGCGCGCCACAAAGCGCTGGCGGGCGGTCTCATCGGTGATCAGATCGACATAGCGCTGGCGGTACTTCACTTCCTGGTCGTTCATGCCGTGAAATTTGTCCGGCAGCGGGCGCAGGCTCTTGGTCAGCAGGCGCACTTCTGTGGCATGGATCGAGAGTTCACCGGTCTTGGTCTTGAAGACCTTGCCCTCGGCGGCCACGATGTCGCCCAGATCCCAATGCTTGAAGCTGGCGTACAGTTCTTCGCCGACATCCTCGCCCTTGATGTAAATCTGGATGCGGCCGGTGCTGTCTTGCAGGGTGGCAAAGCTGGCCTTGCCCATGACGCGCTTGAGCATCATGCGCCCGGCGACCTTGGCGACGCTGCCTTGCTCGATCAGCCCTTCCGGGGTCTGGCCGGCGTGGGCGGCAAACAGCGCGGCGGCGTGATCGGCGGGTTTGAAGTCGTTGGGAAAGGCAACGCCCTTGCCCTCGGCCTGCTGCTGGCGGATCGCCTTGAGTTTTTCGCGCCGCTCCAGGATCAGCTGGTTTTCGTCCTGGGGAGCTACGGGTGTGGTGTGGTCAGACATGAGGGGCGCAATAGTAGGGGCAGCGAAGTGCGGCATTGAACGGCCATTTTTAGCCGAAAGACGAGATTTTAAGTTGCCGGCGCCCGGTCGCTATGATGCGGTGAGATTTACACCCCTTTAATCAGTTGAGGACAGCGCTGGTTCGCTTCGCGTAACGGCGCTCTGTCCCGCAAGTTTTCAGAACTCGGTCTGTCCCGCAAATTTTCATGCTCTATCAAATCATTTCCCTGTTGCTTGAGGTTGTCACCGGTGTGCTGGGCGGCGCCTGTCTGCTGCGGCTGTACATGCAGTACCAGCGCATTCCCATGTCCAGTCGCTCGGGTAATCCGCTGGGTCGCTTTGTCTTTGCCTTGACGGACTGGCTGGTGCTGCCGCTGCGGCGCGTGGTGCCGGCGCTCGGGCGCTGGGATCTGGCCAGTCTGGTGGCGGCCTATGTGCTGGAATTGACGCAGTTTCTGCTGCTGTGGCTGCTGGCCGGGGCCGATGGGGGTCTGTTTGCCGTGCCGATTCTGGCGGCGTTTGGTCTGCTGCGCCTCGCCATTTCCGGGCTGACCGGCCTGGTAATCGTGTACGCGGTCTTGTCCTGGGTGCAGACCCATTCGGTCATGTCGGATCTGATCGAGCGCTTGTGCACGCCGCCGCTGACGCCGATCCGCCGTGTGCTGCCCCTGATCGGCGGGATTGATCTGTCGCCGCTGGTGCTGCTGGTGCTGTTACAGATTGCCTCCATTTTGCTGGGCCATCTGCAGGGGCTGGCGCTGCTGGCAAGCTGATCTCCTCCATCATAAGGCACTGGATTCCCGCCTTCGCGGGAATGACAGGGTTGGAGGGTTCAGATCACCGCGTCAGCCGGCTGGCGTTGCAGCATGGCCAGCGTACTGGCCACGGTTTTGCGTAGTTCGCGGCGGTCGCAGATAAAGTCAATCGCGCCTTTGGTTTGCAAAAACTCGGAACGTTGAAAGCCTTCCGGCAGTGTCACCCGCACGGTGGACTCGATCACCCGCGGGCCGGCAAAGCCGATCAAGGCCTTCGGCTCGGCAATCACCACGTCGCCCAAAAATGCAAAGCCGGCGCTGACGCCGCCCATGGTCGGGTCCGTCAACACGCTGATGTAAGGCAAGCCTTTCTTGGCCAGCCGGGTGAGTGAGGCATTGGTTTTCGCCATTTGCATCAAGCTCAGCAAGCCTTCCTGCATGCGCGCGCCGCCGGTGGAGGTGAAGCAGACAAAGGGCACTTTTTGCTCAATGGCGGTGTGCACCCCGCGCACAAAACGTTCGCCCACCACCGAGCCCATGCTGCCGCCCATAAACTCAAATTCAAAGCAGGCCGCCACCACGCCGATGCCATGGACCGCGCCACCCATGACCACCAGCGCGTCCGTCTCACCGGTGTTTTCCAGTGCTTCCTTCAAACGCTCGGTGTATTTGCGGCTGTCCTTGAACTTGAGCGCATCCACCGGCAGCACTTCCTGTCCGATCTCGAACCGGCCCTCGTTGTCCAGAAATACATTAAGCCGGGCCCGTGCACCGATGCGGTGGTGGTGGCTGCAGGTCGGGCAGACGTTCTGGTTCTGCTCCAGATCCGTCTTGTAGAGCACGGTTTCGCAACTGGGGCATTTGATCCACAGCCCTTCCGGCACGCTGCGCCGGTCAGCCGGGTTGGTATGGTGTATTTTGGGGGGTAGAAGTTTTTCGAGCCAGCTCATGGGTTCACCTTAATTTGTTGGGGACAGTGCTTGCTCGCTTCGCGTAGCTGGGGTCTGTCCCGCAAAGTACCAGTTTAGTTGAGGACAGCGATACGCTCGCTGGGCGTAGCGGCGGTCTGTCCCACAAGGTCTCAGTTTCGAATTATGAATCCAGCGCGGTCCGGATGTCGCGCAGGAAATTCTGGGCGACCGGCGCGACCTGGTCTCGGGGTTGCTCGTCAATCAGCTGGATAATTTTGCTGCCAATCACCACCGCATCGGCCACTTTGCCGATGATGCGGGCGGTGGCGGCGTCCCGGATGCCAAAACCGACGCCAACCGGCACGCTCACATGCTGGCGAATGCGCGGCAACATGGCTTC
>DAITMI010000122.1:0-3507 GCA_036835225.1 Rhodoferax sp.
AGGTTGTCCAGCCCCACCACCTCGTCCCCGCGCGCCAGCAAGCGCAGTGCGGTGGTCATGCCAATGAAGCCAGCCGCCCCGGTCAGTAGTATTTTCATAAATGGATGTTGGATAACCAGTTAATTCGAGCTGATCTTAATGCAGCGCTTTACTGTAATTTAATCCGCCATCGGGCCACACCATTTGCGTTGGCCGCAACTACGATGAAAATAATTCGTCACCAACCCAGTCTTTTGCAAATCGCCAAGGTGGCCACACTCTGGTTCATGCTGTAAAAGTGCAGGCCCGGCGCACCGCCGGCGCGCAGCTGCGCGCACAGGTCGGTGACCACCTCCAGGCCAAAGGCCTTGATGGACGCCACGTCGTCCCCAAAGCTTTGCAGGCGCAAGCGAATCCAGCGCGGAATCTCGGCGCCGCAGGCATCGCTGAAACGCATCAGCTGGGTCGAGCTGGTGATGGGCATGATGCCGGGCACCACCGGGATGCTCAGCCCCAGTGCATCCACCTCTTCGACAAAGCGGAAGTAGGCATCGGCGTTGTAGAAGTATTGGGTGATGGCGGAATTGGCACCGGCTTCGACCTTGGCGGCGAAGGCCTGCAAGTCGCTGGCCGGTGACTTGGCTTGCGGGTGTACCTCCGGGTAGGCGGCCACCTCAATGTGAAAGTCATCGCCGGTTTCCGCCCGGATGAAGGCCACCAGGTCGCTGGCGTAATGGAACTCACCGCCGGCACCGTAACCGCTGGGCAGGTCGCCGCGCAAGGCCACCAGGCGCTTCACGCCCATGGTCTTGAGCGTGGCCAGCTGCGCGCGCACAGTGGCCCGGGTGGCGCCGACGCAGGAGAAATGCGAGGCGGCGCTCACACCTTCGGCCAGGATGTCGCGCACGGTGTTAAAGGTACCCTCTTGTGTTGAGCCGCCCGCGCCAAAAGTCACGGAACAGAACTCGGGCTTCAGCGCATAGAGCTGCTGACGCACCGCGCGCAACTTGTCTGTGCCTTCCGGCGTTTTGGGGGGGAAGAACTCAAAACTCAGGGGGGTGGAGGAGGTCTCGTTCATGTCGGCCGTCTAAAGTGCTGGGGACAGAGCTGGCGCGCATTGCGTCGCTGCGAGCTGTCCCACAAAGTTTCAGGATGCGTGGACAACGCTTGCGCACGTCGTGTCGCTACGGTCTGTCCCGCAAGGTTGCAGATATAAAAAACTCGCGGTTGCCGTCACCGCCTTCAATCGGCGAATCGAACCACGCGGTCACGGTCAGGCCGAGCGCGGCATAGGCATCGCGCAAGCGCTGCTCGATCAGGGGATAAAAAGAGGCATCTTTCACGATGCCGCCTTTGCCGACCTGGCCGGGTTGCAGCTCAAACTGCGGCTTCACCAGCGTCAACAGCGTGCCGCCGCTTTTGAGCAAGGGCACGATGGCCGGCAGCACCAGGGTTTGGGAGATAAAGGACAGATCGGCCACGATCAGGTCAAATTCGGGCACGAACTCCGACCCTGCAGTTTCCTCATTTTCAACATCAAATTGGCCCTCAGTCCCCGTACTGTCTGCGTATGCAGCTATTAAATCTGCAGCAACGAGGGCGCGGGCGTTGACTTTTTCCACACACAGCACGCGCGGGTCGGCGCGTAGCCGGGGATGCAGCTGGGCGCTGCCCACGTCCACCCCGACCACCGACGCGGCCCCGTGCTGCAGCAGGCAGTCGGTAAAGCCGCCAGTGGACTGGCCCACATCCAGGCAAGCCAACCCGGTCACGGACAAGCCCACCTGCTTCAATGCCGCCTCCAGCTTCAAGCCGCCACGCGACACATAACGGGCCTCGGAGTCGTCCAGCAACTTGATTTCCGCCTCAAGAGGAATCTCGTCACCGTTTTTGTGCACGGTTTTCCATTCATCCCCTTTGAGCCATTGCACCCCATCGGCGATGAGTCGCTGGGCTTGGGAGCGGGTGCTGGCAAGTTGCCGTTGAACGAGTAATTGGTCAGCACGCATGATGGGTAGTTGTCATTGAGTTCGAGGCGGGAAGGCATGGACTGCGGGTCAAGCCCGCAGTGACAGGCTCGGTTTAATAGCGGTAGGTATTGGCCTTGTACGGGCCTTCTTTGGGAACGCCGATGTAGGCGGCCTGCTCATCCGTGAGTACGGACAGCATGGCGCCGACCTTGTTCAGGTGCAAGCGTGCCACTTTTTCGTCCAGGTGCTTGGGCAACACGTAAACCTTGCCGGCTTTGTATTCCTTGGGCTTGGTGAACAGTTCGATCTGGGCAATGGTCTGGTTGGCAAAACTGGATGACATGACAAAGCTGGGGTGGCCGGTGCCGCAACCCAGGTTCACCAAGCGGCCCTTGGCCAGCAGGATGATGCGCTTAGCAGGGGTCTTGCCTTTGGCCGGGAAAATGACGTGATCCACTTGCGGCTTGATTTCTTCCCACTTGCATTTTTCCAGTGACGCGACGTCGATCTCGTTGTCAAAGTGGCCAATGTTGCAAACAATGGCCTGGTCTTTCATCGCCGCCATGTGCTTGTAGGTAATGACGTTCTTGTTGCCGGTGGCGGAGACAAAAATATCGCACTTGTCGGCCGCGTATTCCATCGTGACAACCTTGTAGCCCTCCATCGCGGCTTGCAGCGCGTTGATCGGATCCACCTCGGTCACCCAGACCTGCGCCGAGAGTGCGCGCAGCGCTTGGGCCGAGCCTTTGCCAACATCGCCGTAACCGGCGACACAGGCCACTTTGCCGGCGATCATCACGTCGGTGGCGCGCTTGATGGCATCCACCAGCGACTCACGGCAGCCGTACAGGTTGTCGAACTTGCTCTTGGTGACCGAGTCATTGACGTTGATGGCGCGCAGGGCCAGCTCACCACGGGCCGCCATTTCGTTCAAGCGCAGCACGCCGGTGGTGGTTTCTTCGGTCACACCGATGATGTTTTTCAGGCGGCGGCTGTACCAGGTGGGGTCCAGTTTCAGTTTGGCCTTGATGGCGTTGAACAGGCAGATTTCTTCTTCGCTGCCGGGCTTGGCCAGCACCTTGATGTCTTTCTCGGCCTTGGCACCCAGGTGCATCAGCAAGGTGGCGTCGCCGCCGTCGTCCAGAATCATGTTCGGACCTTCTGCCGCCGAGCCCTTTTTGCCGCCAAATTCAAAGATGCGGTGGGTGTAGTCCCAGTAGTCAACCAGCGTCTCGCCCTTGTAGGCAAACACCGGCGTGCCGGCCTCGACCAACGCGGCGGCGGCATGGTCTTGGGTGGAAAAAATATTGCAGGATGCCCAGCGTACTTCAGCACCCAGCGCCTGCAGGGTTTCGACCAGCACGCCGGTCTGAATGGTCATGTGCAGCGAGCCGGTGATGCGCGCGCCCTTCAAAGGCTGCGCCTTGGCGAATTCTTCGCGAATCGCCATCAGACCGGGCATTTCGGTCTGGGCAATGTTCAATTCTTTGCGGCCCCAGGCGGCCAGACTCAGGTCAGCCACCTTGTAGTCTGCGACCTGGACTTGGGCTTTAACTTG
>DAITMI010000122.1:3607-6574 GCA_036835225.1 Rhodoferax sp.
ACTTGGGCTTTAACTTGATTTTTGACAGGTTTCAATACGGCGCTCATGGCTCACTCCAAAAGTAAATTTGAAAAACCACTGCCTACGGGGAATCTCTGGGGAGAGGCTCACCGCACAGACCAGTGGGTGAGCGCCGTTGATGCGGTGCATTGGAACTTGCCAAGCCACGCGGTCCGAGCCTCGTTCACATGGGTGAACTGCAACGCTCCTCGGAGGGGGTGATTATAACGGCCTCGCCCGGCCTGAGCTGCTTCCGGGCAGCGAACGCATTAGCGGCGTTGCAGCAGGGCCTCCACCCCGGAGGCTGGCAGCGGCTTGCTGTAGAAATACCCTTGGTATTGATCGCATCCGTTTTGCCACAAGAATGCGCGCTGCGCTTCGGTTTCCACGCCTTCGGCCACGACTTTCAGCTTCAGGCTGTGGGCCATGGCAATAATGGCCGTCACGATGGCGGCATCGTTCGGATCGCTGGTGATGTCCTGTACAAAGGATTTGTCAATTTTGAGCTTGTCGATCGGAAAGTGCTTCAAATAACTCAGGCTGGAGTAGCCGGTACCAAAGTCGTCAATCGAAATTTCCAGTCCGATATCACTGAATTGGCGCAGGACCACGACCGTCTCGTCGGTCTTGCCCAAAAGCATGCTTTCCGTAATTTCCACGCCGACAAAGTGCGCTTCGACACCGGTGTCGTGCAGGATGCGCGCAATGGTTTCGGCCAGCGTCTTGTGCTTGAATTGCCTGCCCGACAGATTGACGGCCAGCTTGGGCACCTCATAGCCCTGCGCCTGCCAAGTTTTGATCTGCAGGCAGGCCGACCGCAGAACCCATTCCCCAATCGGGACGATCAGACCGGTTTCTTCGGCCAGGGGAATGAACTCGAGCGGTGACACCCAACCTTGCTCGGGATGCTGCCAGCGCAGCAAGACCTCCAGACCAGTGATGGTGCCGCTGGCCATGTCAACCACCGGCTGGAAGTTCAGCAACAACTCCTTGCGCGCCAGAGCGTGCCGTAAATCGGTGCTCATGGCTTGTCGTTGCGCCGCCAGCTGGTTCATCTTGGGCGTGAAGAACTGGCAATTGTTGCGGCCACTTTCCTTGGCGTGGTACATGGCGGTATCACTGTGCTTCAGCAGCGTGTCGACATCATCGCCATCATCCGGGGAGACCGCAATGCCGATGCTGGCACCGATATGCAGCTGCTTGCCCCTGACCTGATAGGGCGCCGCCAATTCTTCCAGCAGTTTCTGCCCCACGAGACCAACATCCTGAACATGGCTGATGGCAGGCAGCAGCGCAATGAACTCATCACCGCCCTGGCGCGCCACCGTATCTTCACTGCGCACACTCGCCACCAGCCTTGCCGCCACCTGCTGCAGCAACAGGTCGCCGACATCGTGCCCGAGAGAGTCGTTGATGGTCTTGAAATGATCCAGATCGATGAAAAGCACCGCCACCCGGCCGTCGCCTCGGCGGGCCAGTACCAAGGCCTGCTGGAGACGGTCCCGGAGCAGGTCCCGGTTCGGCAAATTTGTCAGGGCATCGTGCGTTGCCAGATAGACGATGTGCCGCTGCGCCGCTTTGCTGGCCGTGATGTCCCGGGCCGCCGCGATGAAAAGACGCTCGGTGGCGAAGCGGACTTCACTCGTCCGGAGTTCCAGCGGAAAGTGGCTGCCGTCTTTGCGTACACCCGTGATTTCCCGGTTCTGCCCCACGACAGTGGCGTTGCCGCTTTCCAGATACGGCCTGGGATCGCCGTCGTGTCGATCGCCATCGGGTTGCGGCATGAGCAGGCCGACATGGCAGCCGATGATTTCGCTTTCGGCATAGCCAAAGATCTTTTCTGCGGCCGGGTTGAAGGCATCAACCACGCCATCCTCGTTAATGGCAATGATGCCCTCGTCGACGCTGTCCAGCACGGCGCGCACACGGGTCGTGCTGTCGTGCAGGCGCCGCACCATCACGTTGAAGGCATCGGCCAGGGTGGCCATTTCACCCTCGAAATGACCGGCAACCGGTCGGTCGATCTCGCCTGCCGTGATGCGTCTGGCCGCGCCCGTCAGTTCAGCGACCGGTGTGAGGAACCAGTGGGAAATTCGCCAGAACAGCCAGAGCGCCCCGATCAGGCTGAGCAGAATAATCAGCAAGCTGGTCGCCGCTTCGACCAGCACCGCGCCAAAAGCCAGATGAAACGGAATCGTGATCACGGCGGCAAGCTTGTTGCCGGGCAGGGCGATGTCGGCGCTGGCAATCAGCACCGGCAGTCCGACCCGATCCCGGTAGGTGCCAACCTTGTCAGGTGGCTGAAACGTGGCACCTGCCAGCACGATGGAAGGATTGATGTGGGCAATGATGCGCTGCTGATTGTCAATGACGAAGGATTCATCCTGCGTGCCCCGGCTCAACTTGCCGATGTTGTCCCAGGCCTTTTTAAGTGACAGATTAGCCACCAGCACCCCGCTCAACGCACCGGTGCGCACATCCAGCAGCGGCATCGCCAGATCAAGCGAGGGTTCACCCGTGGTGGCATCAATCTTGATCCTGCCGTAACTCACTTTGCCGGAGCTCATGGCATTCGTCACCGATGACATGCCACGCCAATCCCGCTCCGATACATCGCCAAACTCCCGCATGGAGACAGCGAGGCGGCGGATGCCCTCCGGACCCAGATAGACAATCTGGTTGAAGGCATCGTTATGGACGGCAATATCGAGCAGAACACGCTCCTGTTCGGCATCGCCAAGCTGGCTGAAACTCCAGAACCGCTGTGGCAAAGAAAGGTCATATTCGACCTCCTTGAAAAAGCGCTGGACCTCACGCGCCAGCGCGTTCACCCGCCGCTGATACTGATCATAGATTTGGGCCTTCTGACTGGAAAAGCTCAATGACAGCTGGACACCAAAACCGATCAACAACGGCAGCAAGGCCATCGCGATCAAGGCACGCTTGAGTCTTTTGACCAGGCCTGTC
>DAITMI010000123.1:0-6485 GCA_036835225.1 Rhodoferax sp.
CCGACCATGGCTGGCTCAAGTCGTTTCACAGTTTTTCGTTTGCCGGTTACTACGATCCGCAACACATGGGCTGGGGCAATCTGCGCGTCATCAATGAAGACTGGATTGACGCTGGCAAGGGCTTTGGCACGCATGGCCATCGCGACATGGAAATCATCACCTATGTGCTGAGCGGCTCTTTGGCGCACAAGGACAGCATGGGCAATGTGAAAGCCATTCCGCCGGGCGATGTGCAGCGCATGAGCGCGGGCACCGGCGTGCAGCACAGCGAGTTCAACCACGCACCCAATGACACCACCCATTTGCTGCAGATCTGGATTGAGCCCAATGTCACCGGCATCCAGCCGAGCTACGAGCAAAAGACCATTGCCGATGCCGAAAAGCAGGGCACCTTGCGCTTGGTCGCCTCACCCGATGGCGCGCAAGGCTCGGTGACGATTCATGCGGACGCAAATCTGTACGCCGGTTTGTTGGACGGCGATCAAACCGCCCAGCTGACGCTGCAGCCGAGCCGAAAGGCTTACGTGCATCTGGTGCGCGGTGAACTCCATGTCAATGGCGTCGCGCTGGCCAGCGGCGATGCGGCACTGATTCAAGGCGAGAGCCAACTCAGGCTGGACCACGGCCAGGATGCCGAAGTGCTGGTGTTTGATCTCGTCGCCTGATTTTTCCCCTCACTCAACCCACTCAAGGAGTATCGATATGGCAAAAGTAATCGTTGTTTTTCACTCAGGTTATGGTCACACCCTGCGTATGGCCCAGGCGGTCGCGCAAGGGGCGGATGCCGAGCTGCTGGCCATTGACGCTGACGGCAATTTGCCCGAAGGCGGCTGGGAGCAACTGGCGGCGGCCGATGCCATCATTTTTGGCTCGCCGACCTACATGGGCAGCGTGAGCTGGCAGTTCAAAAAGTTCGCCGATGCATCTTCCAAGCCTTGGTATGTCCAGGCCTGGAAGGATAAGTTGGCCGCCGGCTTTACCAACAGTGCGGGCCTGAACGGCGACAAGCAGGGCACGCTCACCACCTTGTTCACCCTGGCTATGCAGCACAGCATGATCTGGGTCAGCCAGGGCCTGATGCCCAGCAACACCAAGGCGGCGACCCGCGCCGACATCAATCATTTGGTGAGTTATAGCGGGGCTATTGCGCAATCGCCGTCAGACGCTTCTCCGGCAGAAATGCTGCAGGGCGACCTGGACACGGCCAAACTGTTTGGCAAGCGCGTGGCCGAGCTGGCGACGAAGTTCCGCGGCTAAACGCAGCCGCCTGTCATGAGGGCCTGGCAACGCTTGCGGCGCCAGGTTTTCAGTTAGGTCTGCAGGTCATCCACCGGCACGGGGCGGCCGAACAGGTAGCCCTGGAACATGGGACAACCCTGCTGCAGTAGCAGGGCACGCTGCTCGGGTAGCTCGACGCCTTCGGCGATGACCTCCAGACCCAGGCTTTGTCCCAGGGCGATGACAGTCCGGGTGATGGCGGCGTCGTTGGGGTCGGTCAGGATGTCGCGCACAAACGAGGCGTCAATCTTGAGTTGCTGCAGCGGCAGGCGCTTGAGATAGGCCAGCGAGGAGTAGCCGGTTCCGAAATCATCAAGCGAGAAGGTGACGCCCAGCGCGTTCAGCTGGCGCATTTTTTCGATGATGTCGTCCATGTTCTTGGCCAGCACACTTTCGGTAAGTTCGAGCTGGAGCCGACTCGGCCTGGCGCCGCTCATCTGCAATGCGTCGCGTACGCGGTCCACAAAGTCGGGCTGGAAAATCTGGTGTGCACTGACGTTGACCGCGATCAGCAGCAGGTCTTTGTCGGGCACGTCTTGCCAGGCGGCGAGTTGGTGACACGCCTGCTCCAGTACCCACTGTCCCATGGGCACAATCAGACCGGTTTCCTCGGCCATCGGGATGAACACCCCTGGCGCCACCATGCCACGCAACGGGTGTTCCCAGCGCACCAGTGCTTCGACACCCCTGGCATGCCCTTCGGTGTCCACCTGGATCTGGTAGTGCAGGGTGAGTTGCTGGCCTTGCAGGGCCTGACGGAATTCGGCCTCCAACGCCGCCCGCTCACCCAGACGGGTGGCAATCGAGGCATCAAACAGGCGAAAGGTGTTGCGGCCTGCCTCTTTCGCCTGGTACATGGCAATGTCGGCCCGTTTGAGCAGCTCATCGGCAGACACCCCCTCGGCGCCGCCCATGACAACACCAATGCTGGTGGTCACGTGGTGGAGCTGGCCCTGTATGTCGAAAGGTGTCTTGAATGTGGCAGCCAGTTCCCGCGCGCATTCGCTGGCCTGGTGGGTGGCACACTCGGTATCGGGCCCCGGCAGCTGCAGCAGCACCACAAACTCGTCACCACCCGGGCGGGCAATTGCGTGCTGGTTGCCAAGATGGGACCGCAGACGCTGGGCCACGGCATTCAGCAGGGCGTCGCCCACTTGATGGCCCAGGGTGTCGTTGAGCTGCTTGAAATGGTCCAGATCCATCAAAAGTAGGGCGAACTGCCGGCGTTGCGCCGCGCCAGGGGCCATGGCTTGCTCGATGTTTTCGATCAACAAGCGGCGGTTGGGCAGTCCGGTCAGGCTGTCATAAAAGGCCAGCCGGTAAATGTGTTCCGCCTGAGCCTTGCGTTCGGAAATTTCGTCGAACACGGCAACCGTGTGTACCAGTTTTCCGCGCTTGAACATGGGCTGGCAGTTCACTTCCACCGGAAACGTCTGATTATTGCTGTTGACAAAGGTCTGTTCCCCGCTGCGGTCCGGTCTGTCGGTCGGGTCGGGGTTGGCGAACTTGAGCATGGACTGGCCAATCAGTTCATCTCTTCGATAGCCCAGCAACTTGCACGCCGCACGGTTGACATAGGTGATGCGACCGGCCGGGTTGACCACATACAGGCCTTCGACCATGGTGTCTGCAATGGACGCCAGACGACGGCTCAGCATGGTGCCCCGGGCGGCCAGTGCCGTCACCGCGACCAGGGCACCGAGCAGGATCAGGATGGACAGGCGGTATTGCTGCCAGATCTCTTGCGGCGATACGCGTACCTGAGTGTCAAAGGGCGGCACCTTCAGTTCGCGCATCAGGCTGCGCACAGGCTCATATTCCGCTGGAATTGTGAAGCCATGAATGCCCATGCTGCGGGCGATCTCGCCCCCCTGGGGCAGCAACAGCAGCGCACCGGCCACCCGCACGGCCAGTTCTTCTGGCACGTGGGACATGGCGACGACCGGCCACTCCGGGTAGAGCGCGGTGGAGACCGCAAAGGGGTAGCCCGGCAGGGTCTGACGGTTGACCACCTTGACCTGCGAGAGATCGAGCTTGCCCTCGCGCGCCATGGCTTCGATCAGGCCCGAGCGCACAAAGGCGGCGTCCACCTTGCCCGACAGCAAGGCCTGCACGGCCAGGTCTTGTGGCAACCCGGTCTGCAGCACCGCGCCCAGGTCGATGTTGGCTTTACGCAAGGCATAGGCCTGGGCCTGGTAGCCACCGAAGGAGCTTGTCGCTGCAGCCGCGACTCGCTTGTCCTGCAGGTCCTGCAGCTTGTTGAGCTGCGTCTGGTCACTGCGGGTCAGGATGACGCCGCCAAATACGCGTACCGGTTTTCCCTGTTCCAGGGTGATCAGCGTTGCCAGCGGGGAGGACAGACCGTTCTGGTGCGTCATGCGCACATATTCCGCAGGCTGGGTCATCACGAAGTCGGCTTGCTGCTGACGAATGGCTTCCTGCAATTCTTCGAAATTGAAGACCTGCACCTTGAAGGAGATTCCAGTGACAGCCGAATTCAGATATTTTTCCAGTGGCTGCCACTGGGCCTGCGCCTGAACTTTGGGGCGATACGACAGCACGCCCACTGTCACCGTTTCCAGGGCCAGCGCCGGCCCAGCCAGCCATGCCAATACAAGAAGCAGGCAGCGCAAGGCTGGTTTCATGATGCTTCCCCGGGCAGATAGGCATCGTTGAAAAGCGACTCCACTTGTGCCGGCGCAGGCAGAGTGCCCGCTGCCTGCATGATGACGGACAGCCGGCGCGCGACATTCAGCATGTGGCCGTCCTTGCGGGCAAGATAGCTGCGGTTGGCCACCAAATCGGGCAATTCCAACCCGCGCAGGGAGTTGATCAGTTCCTCTGCGGGTATTCCCAGATGCGGCGCCATGCGGTAGGCTGTGTCCCATGGGTTGTGGCGTAGTTGTTCCAGTGCGTTGAAATGAGCCCGCAGGGTCTGTCGCAAGGTCTGTGCATGGGACCGCGCTGCGTCCGTCTTGATGGCCAGCACATCAAAAATAGTGTCTGGCAGCTGGCGAGTGGTCAGCATGCGACGGGCCGACCCGGAGGCCAGGCGGCCTGCCACCGGCTCGTAGGTGATGAGCGCATCCAGTTGGGACGTGGCCCACGCTGCTTCCTGCTCCTCGAAGGCGATGTACCGTGTTGTGATGTCGGCCCGGGACAGACCTGCCTTTTCCAGAATCATGGCCAGCATCAGTTCGCCCAGGGTGCTGGGTTCAAGACCGATGATTTTTCCGCGCAATTGCGCCAATCCCTGCAACTCCTTGCGGGCCAGCAGCACATCGGCTCCCTTGGATACATCGAACACCAGTATCACCTCGAGCGCCATGCCCCGCGCCTGCAGTACCAGGGCCTCGTCCAGCGTCAGCATGGCGCCGTCCGCGCGCCCCTCCTTGAGGGCATCGATCGATGCCTTGATGGTGGGCATATCCTGCAGTTCCAGCCCTGCGGGCAGCAAACCTTGCGATTTTGCAAGGAACAGCGGTTCGTAACCTGGCCACGGGTGTCCGGCGATCCGCAGCGGATGACTGCGGCTGCAAGCGGTCAGCCAGCCGGGTAGGGTCGTGACCACCATGGCGGCAAGAACGGAGCGCCGCGCCGCCATCCCGACTGACCCTGTGCTCGACGCGATGTGGGTTGATGGAACGGGGACAGGTGCGAAAACCATGGCTGTGACGTCGTAGATTGACTACTTATCGACCGCAGACAGGTCGGCGCTGAGTGCGCGGCGTTCGTCAAATACAAAGCAGCTGCCCCGGTAATGGGCGCTGCCGGTTTCCTCGAAGTATTTGAGGATGCCGCCTTCGAGTTGGTACACATGTTCCAGCCCCGCCTCGCGCATCAAAATCGCCGCCTTCTCGCAGCGGATGCCGCCGGTGCAAAAACTCACCACGGTTTTGTCCTGTAGCTCGGCTTTGTGGTCGAGCAGGGCTTGGGGAAACTCGGTGAACTTGGCAATGCGCCAGTCAATGGCGCCGTCAAACGTGCCGTGATCCACTTCAAAGGCGTTGCGTGTGTCCAGTGTGACGACGGGCCTGCCACTGTCATCATGCCCCTGGTCCAGCCAGCGTTTCACCGTGACAGCATCCACCGCCGGGGCGCGGCCGGCCGCGGGATGAATCGTGGGGTGGTCCATGCGGATGATTTCGCACTTGACCTTGACCAGCATCTTTTTGAACGGCTGATGGCTTGACCAGCTCTCTTTCGGCACGATGTCAGAAAAGCGCGCATCGGCCTGCAACTGGGCGATAAACCCGCGCACTGCAGCGCCGGTGCCGGCCAGAAACAGATTGATGCCTTCTTCGGCCAGCAGGATGGTGCCTTTGAGTTGCCGGCCGAGCGCCCGCTCCAGCAGGCTGGTGCGGAGTTCTGCGGCGTCAGGCAGGGCAACGAATTTATAGGCGGATATGTTGAGGGTGGTGTTCACATCTCCATTTTAAGAGACCGGGCCAACACGCAGGAAGGAGCGGGCTGCCAGCAAGGCAAAATCAGCGCATGAAAAAACAAGAATCGTTGGAACCATTTACGCGTCGCTCAGTCAGCCTGCTGGCCCTGTTGGGTTGGGCCAGCCTGGCCGCAGCGCAAACACCTGCAGCCGTGTCCGAGAAGGACTTTCTGGCCGACATGCCGATTGTCCTGTCCGTCTCCCGGTTGCCGCAGCGGCTGGACGAGACGCCGGGCGCTGTCACCATCCTTGACCGCAATACGATTCGCTTGACCGGTGCGCGCGATGTGGCCGACCTGCTGCGGCTGGTGCCCGGTTTTCAGACCAGCATGTCGTTTGAAACCGGTGCGCCACTGGCCAGTTACCACGGTGGCTTTGATGGCTATTCCAACCGCATTCAAGTATTGATTGATGGTCGCTCGGTTTATTCCCCCTTTCTGGTTGGCAGTGTTGCCCCTGGCCTGCAAACAGTTGCGCTGGAAGACATTGAACGCATTGAGGTGCTGCGCGGCTCCAATTCGGCCGCCTATGGTGCGCGTGCCATGCTCGGGGTCATCAACATCGTGACTCACCACACGGTGGATACGCAGGGCCTGCAGGCCAGTCTGGCGGGTGGGGAAAACGGCATTCGTGATGCGCAGGCCCGCATCGGCTGGGGCCAAGAGGATGCCAGCTTCCGTCTTTCGGTGGACCGCCGCGCTGACGACGGGCTGATGGGGTCGAATGGCTACAACCAGATCAACCGCGTCAACTTTCGCGCCGA
>DAITMI010000124.1:0-6484 GCA_036835225.1 Rhodoferax sp.
GGCTTGCGCGGCATCCCAAGGCTAGCCGGGGCGGCGGGACGCTGCAGCTTCATCTCCCGGCGCAGCGCCACCGCGTCCTGCGTGGCCACGACATCATTTCGGCTCAGGCGGAAGACACGCATGGCATCGGCCACCGCACCGGACTGAAGTTCCAGCGCAGCCGCCGCGTCGGAGAGATCGTGCACCAGCGTCGTGTTTTGCTGCGTCAGGCTCTCAATATGCGCCAGCGCCTCATTGATCTGCGAGATGCCGCCGCTTTGCTCAGCGGTGGCCGTATGGATTTCGGCAATCAGCGCGCTCACCTGCCGTGCCGTCACAACGGCTTCGTCCATGGTGACGCGGGCGTTGCCGGTCAGGCGGGTGCCGGCCTCGACCTTCGCGGCTGAGTCCTGAATCAGTTGCTTGATTTCCTTGGCGGCAGCGGCCGAGCGGCCGGCCAGGCTGCGCACTTCCGACGCCACCACCGCAAAGCCGCGGCCTTGTTCGCCCGCACGGGCCGCTTCCACCGCCGCGTTCAGGGCCAGGATGTTGGTCTGAAAGGCAATGCCCTCGATGACCTGGATGATCTCGCCAATCCGGCGCGACGACTCATTGATCTCTTGCATGGTCTGCGTCACCGCCTGCACCGCTTGACCGCTGCGCTCGGTGACCTGTGCCGACTGCACGGCGAGCTGTGCCGCCTGGCGCGCCGCGTCGGCGGTCTGTCCAACGTTGCCGGTGATCTGCTCGATAGAGGCCGCAGACTCCTCCAGACTGGCCGCTTGCGCCTCGGTACGGGCCGACAACTCGCTGCTGCCCGTCGCAATATTGCCCGTTGCATGCCCCATGCGAACCACCTCGGTGCGGGCGTCGCTGACAATGGAGCGGATGTTCACATTCAGCTGGTTGAGGGCCCGCTCCAGGCCGCCCATCACACCGCCATGCAAGGTGTCAAGGTTCTTGGTCAGGTCACACGCCGCCATGCGATTGGCAAAATCGCGCAAACGCAGCAGCGGTTGGGTCGTCAGGGCGCGCAGGCGCCAGGCACCGAGCAGGCTCGCGCACAGCACTACCGCAACCGCGCCGCCAAAAGCCAGACCGGACAGTGCCGACAGGCCACCCGCTGCCAGGATGCCCGCCGCCATGCCCACCGCGCCCATCAAGACGGCCCATGTGGCGATCTGGGCATTGATGCCGGGTTGCAGCGCACGGCTGATTTGCCCGCCCAAGCTGTGTTTGTGCAGCGCGCCATGGTGCAGCCGGTGCACCAGCGCACCGGCGTTTTTTTCAGCGCGCATGGTGGCGTACAAGGCCTCGGCGGCCTGGATCTGTTCGCGGCTGGGCTCGGTGCGCACGGACAGATAGGCGACCGGCCGGTCTCCGTCCATGACCGGCGTGACGTTGGCGACCACCCAATAGTGGTCCCCGTCCTTGCGGCGGTTCTTCACCAGTCCGGTCCAGGGCAGACCGTGCTCCAGCGTCGCCCACAAGTCACGAAAAGCTTCCTCGGGCACATCAGGATGGCGCACCAGGTTGTGCGGCTGCCCCAGCAGTTCTTCTTTGCTAAAGCCGCTGAGTTCGATGAAGACTTCGTTGCAGTGGGTGATGCGTCCCTTCAGGTCAGTGGTGGAAACCACGGTCTGGCCGGAGGGGAAGGCGTGTTCGCGTTGGGTAACAGGGAGATTGGTGCGCATAAAGCTGGGAATGGCTATTGAAAATGTTTATTGTCAGTACCGAGCATACCTAACCGCAGACGCGTGACAAAAAATGGAAGCAGGGGAAGAAAGACAGGGGGACTCAGGACGCTGAATTGCAGCGGGTGTCCCGAATTACACCGCATCCAGCTTGAACACGGCCACGGTGCCGACCAGCTCCTGTGCCTGCGACTTGAGGCTGGACGCCGCCGCCGCCATCTCCTCCACCAGCGCGGCATTCTGCTGCGTGGCCTGATCCATCTGGGTAACGGCTTCGCCCACCTGGGATACGCCGGCACTCTGCTCGGAACTGGCGGCGCTGATCTCGCCCATGATGTCGGTGACACGCCGGATGCTGCTCACCACCTCACTCATGGTGGCACCGGCCTGCCCGACCAGCGCCGTGCCCTGCTCGACCCGTTCCACGCTGTCGTTGATGAGGGTCTTGATTTCCTTGGCCGCGTCGGCCGAGCGTCCGGCCAGGCTGCGCACTTCGCTGGCCACCACGGCAAAGCCGCGGCCTTGTTCGCCCGCACGCGCCGCTTCCACCGCCGCATTCAGGGCCAGGATGTTGGTCTGGAAGGCAATGCCGTCAATGACGCTGATGATGTCGGAGATCTTCCGGGACGAATCGTTGATGCCCTTCATGGTGTCCACCACCTGGGCCACCACTTCACCGCCCTGGATGGCCACGGTGGAGGCGCTCTGTGCCAGTTGGTTGGCCTGCTTGGCGTTGTCAGCGTTTTGCTTGACGGTGGAGCTGAGCTGTTCCATGGAGGCGGCGGTTTCTTCCAGCGCGCTGGCCTGCTGCTCGGTACGGGCCGAGAGGTCGTGGTTGCCCTGGGCAATCTCGGCGCTGGCGGTGGCCACGCTCTCGGAGCCCTGGCGCACGTTCGAGACGACCCGGCCCAGGTTGCCCTGCATGGTGGACAGGGCTTGCAGCAGTTGTCCAATTTCATCATTGCCGGTGGCCCTCAGGGCTTCACTCAGGTCACCCTGACCAATGCGCTGTGCGGCGACACGGGCCGTATCGACGCCGCGGGAAATGCCGCGCGACAGCTGCCAACTGGTGAGGACGGCGGCAGCCAGGGCGACCGCCAACAGCAGTCCCCCGATCACATACAGCTGCCTGAACATGGCGTTGACTTCCTGCTGGGCGGCGCGGACATTGGCCGCTTCCCCATCCACCATCACCTGCGTCGCACGGATGTAGTCGTCCGTGGCCGGCGCGAATTTGTTTTGCACCAGGGCACGGGCACCCGCGTCGTCCCCGGCGGTTTTCAACGCATTGACCTGGTCGCGCGCCGCCATCCAGGTCGTGCGGACTTTCCCCACATTTTCGGCGCGCTTTCTCGACTCGCTGTCCTGCACCTTGGCCAGAAAAGCTTTTTGTGTCTCGGTGGTCCCGCGTGATGTCGCGGCCATCGCCTCCTTGAAGAAGTCGAGCATGGTCCCGCCCTCTGAATAGCCTACCGCCAGCGAGCGTGCGGAGTTTTGCCGCACATCACCCTGCCAGTTGCCCGCCAATTGCAGCAGGTCGGCAGAACGCGCCATGCGCGTCGTTGCATCAGAGGCCATTTCCACACGCCATGCGGTGACGCCCGCCAGCAGAAGAAACACCGCGATGATCACGGCAAAGCCCAGATTGAGGCGGGTGGAAATTTTCAGGTTGTTCATTTTCTTCTTCAAATCAGTGTGTTACTTCAGTGATCAAACCCATGTCGGCACTGGACATGAATTTTTCGCTGTTCATCAGGATCAGCCGGCGGGTGGACATGTTCAGGCTGCTGATGATCTGCGCTTGATCCGTTCAATGGCATGCGCAGTCACGCCACTTTGTGAACAGTGTGCCCATGCCACCACTTGCCTTGCCACATCTGAGTCGCCAATCCTCGCAGTGTTGCGAGCGGCGTTTTCTTTCAACTCGGCCCAGCTCATGTACCACAACGCGTAATTGGCATCAAAATATTTGAACCAGGTCTGGTTTCGGTCATTCCGGGTTTGGTACACGCCAGATGTCATTGGACTGTCTTGTGGCTGTTCATTCCAGTGAATGCCAGCGTCGTTGGCGGGTGCAGATCTTGGCAGGTGACTCATGGGCGCTCTAAATTTCGTTTCCGGTTATCGGGTGTGCAACATGCTGGCTGCGGTGTGGGCTAACTCAAAAGCTTTCCCACTCGTCTGTGCCAGTTTTCTGCCCAGCCGTGATAGCCGCCGGTGTTGAGGGTTGCAACGCGGTGGCTTTGGGTTTCAGCCGTGCGACATTGATCGGGCGATTGGCGCCGCGCCGTTCAATATCCGTGTAAGGTGCCTTGCCCGGGGTCGCGGAACGGGTGACCGATCGAGTCACCTGCGCATCGCCTTGCGCGCCGTCTGAGGCCAGCTTGAACACCGCCACCGCCTGCACCAGTTGCTGGGCCTGCGACTTCAGGCTGTCCGCGGCAGCGGAGGATTCTTCCACCAGCGCAGCATTCTGCTGCGTGGCCTGGTCCATCTGGGTAATCGCCTCGCCTACCTGCGCCACCCCTTGGGCTTGCTCATTGCTCGCGGCACTGATCTCGCCCATGATGTCGGTGACACGCCGGATGCTGCTCACCACCTCGGTCATGGTGGCACCGGCCTGACTCACCAGCGCCGTGCCCTGCTCGACGCGTTCGACACTGGCGTTGATCAATGATTTGATTTCCTTGGCCGCATCGGCCGAGCGTCCGGCCAGGCTACGCACCTCAGACGCCACCACCGCAAAGCCGCGGCCTTGTTCGCCGGCGCGCGCTGCTTCCACCGCCGCGTTCAGGGCCAGGATGTTGGTCTGGAAGGCAATGCCGTCAATGACGCTGATGATGTCGGAGATCTTCTTGCTCGAGTCATTGATGCCCTTCATGGTGTCCACCACCTGGGCCACCACTGCACCGCCCTGGATGGCCACGGTGGAGGCACTTTGTGCCAGTTGGTTGGCCTGTTTGGCGTTGTCGGCGTTCTGGCGCACGGTAGAGCTGAGCTGTTCCATCGAGGCGGCGGTTTCTTCCAGTGCGCTGGCTTGCTCTTCGGTACGGCCGGACAAGTCGGCGTTGCCTTGCGCGATTTGCACGGATGCCGTGGCCACGCTCTCGGAACCCTGGCGCACCGTGCTCACGACCCGGCCCAGGTTGTCCTGCATGGCCGAGAGGGCCTGCAGGAGCAGCGCCACTTCGTCCTTGCCCTGCGCCTGGATGCGGTGGCTCAGGTCGCCTTCGGCCACGGCATTGGCTGCGTCCATCGCCTGGTTCAGCGAGCGGGAGATGCCGCGCACCAGGGCCATGCCGAACAGGAAGGCAAACAACACGCCAGCGACGATGGCGGCGATAGCAGCGGTGCGGATCATGGTGTAACGGACCACGGCCGCGTCGTATTCTTTCTTGGCTTCGTTCATTTGCAATTGCATCAGGGCGGCCATGCCGTCTCGCACCGGAGCCCACAGCGGGCGAACTTTTTCCAGGACGAGACGCTTGGCGCCTTCCAAATCGTTGGCGCGCAGGGCGGCGACGGCGGGCTGAATACCATCCTGGACAAATTTGGTGCGATCCGCGGCGAACTTCTTGGCGATCGTCGCTTCCTCAGTGGTCAGCGTGGTCGCCATGTAGGCCGTCCAGCCCTGGTTGATCTCGGCGATGTTGGTCTCGACCTCGGCGCTGTTTTTTCTGATTTCTTCCGGGGTCGGATTAGCCAGCGAATTGGCAATCGCCAGCCGGTTGCGCAGCAGGTTTTCCTGGATGTCGGAGAGCTTGCCCATTGGCACGGTACGGTCTTCGTACACCGAATGCAGGGCCTCGTTGGTGGTGCTGATGCCGAACAGGCCCAGGCTGCCGATGGCAATCAGCAGCACGGACAGAATGCCGATCAGCATGACCAGGCGGGTGGAAATTTTCAGGTTGTTCATCTTGTTCTCCAAATCAGTGCGTTGTTTGCGCGATCAGACCCATTTCGGTACTGGTCATGAGTTTTTCGATGTCCAGCAAAATCAGCATGCGGCTGCCAATCGAGCCAATGGCCAGCAGGTGGTCACTGGCGATGGTCGAGGAAAACTCGGGCACCGGGCGCAGCTGTTCCGGCGTGAGGGTGATCACGTCAGAGACCCCATCCACCACCATGCCGACCACCTGTTTGCCAATGTTGAGCACGATCACCACGGTGAAGGTGTCATAGGTCACCTGTTCGAGATTGAACTTGATCCGCATGTCGATGATGGGCACGATCACGCCACGTAGATTGATCACACCCTTGATGAAGGCCGGCGTGTTGGCAAACCGGGTGGGCTCCTCAAAGGAGCGAATTTCCTGCACGCGCAGGATGTCGATACCGTACTCCTCGGCGCCCAGCTTGAAGGCCAAAAACTCGGTGATGGAGGCGATGGCTGCTTCGCGAGAGGCGGCCTGTGCCGGAGTGGCGTCGCCATGGGAGGCAAGTGACTGATTCATGATCGCTGCTCTTTCTGAGGTTTGGAGATATTCTTTGCAGGCAAGGATATCCAATCGAAAGCAGCGCGTCAAGCGATTTAATCGTATTTATGTATTAAATCGATATTATTGAAATAATTGTTTTTAATGTTGAGGCATGAAATTACTTGGGCTTCAACTCCGTCGCCACCGCCTTGAGCAACTCATCAGCCGGCACGGGCTTGGTGAAGTAGCGGCGGATCCCTTGCTGAAGCACGGCGGCCCGGTCCACGCCGTCGCTGTAGCCGGTGCACAAAATGATGGGCAGATCGGGCCGTAGGCTGAGCAGGCGCAACGCCAGCCCAACGCCACTTAGACCAGGCATGGTCTGGTCAGTAA
>DAITMI010000125.1:0-6345 GCA_036835225.1 Rhodoferax sp.
ATCGACCTGGAAGACAAAGATGCTCTGGCCGGTGCCGCCGCCTATACGCGCAGCGTGAAGATTGAAGGCATCGGCCGTGGCGGCAAGCCACGCGAAGAAACCCTGGAGATTCGTAGCCTCAACAACGCCCGGGCCGCACGCGGGCGCAAAGGGAAGGCAGCGGACTTGGGCTTCAAACCGTCCTCGATCACGCGCGTTGAGTAGTTTTATCGGGTTTGACGACCTGTTCCACGGTCTGGCGAATCAGCGTCAGCGTGGCCTGCTGGGTCAGCGTGGCCGGGCGCAGCGAGCTGGTGGCTAGTGACACCTTGGTGCGCAGTACCGGCGCTTGAATGGTGCGTACCGAAAACGCCGAGGGCCGGACGGAGTTGGCGACCGCGTTGCGTGACAGCACGGCGCAGCCGGCACCATCCGCCACAAGGTCGAGGATGGCCGAGACGCCGTCGATTTCCAATGCAATTTTCAACCGGCAGCCAATGTTGGCCATTTCCGACTCCACATGCATGCGGATGGCGTTGGGCCGACTGGGAATCACCAACGGCAGTTGCGACACGGCTTGAAGCGAAATTGGCCCCGGCGACGGGTCCTCCTGCAGGCCCGGCGGGCGAGCCTGCACCAGCAACAGGTCTTCTTCCAGCAAGGGCGCAATTTCTATCTCGTTGCTGGGCTGGGCGTTGTAGAGCACGGCAATGTCCAGTCGCCCATTCACCAGGGACTCTTGCATGGCCACCGACAGGCCTTCGCTGATGGAGATGGTGGCGTCCGGCATTTGCTGGCGAAAGGCCCGTGTCAGCGGCACCGTCAGCACCCGGGCCAGGCTGCTGGGCAAACCCACCGCCACGCGACCGGCCAGGGAACCACGCACGCGGCCCAGTTCCTCTCTGGCCCGCTCCACCTGATGCAAGATGCCGCGGCCATGCGCCAGCAGCAGTTTGCCGGCCTCGGTGGGTACGGCGCCGCGCCCGTTGCGCGTCAACAGGTTTTGCCGCAGCTCGACCTCCAGCAGGCGCACCTGGCGACTGAGTGCGGGTTGCGCCACGTCCAAGGCAATGGCCGCCCGCGTGAAGCTGCCCATCTCGGCGACGCGCACAAAGTACTCCAGTTGTTTAAGGTCCATTTTGAGTGGTTAGTGAATAGCTGAAGGCCGATTATGCCGATTCGAGATAACTGCTAGTAGCTCGGCTGGCTTAACAAGCCAGGCAGTCCCCGCCAAAATACGGTCCATGCAAACCGCTATTCCTTCGCCGCGACCCAGCCTGCGGGGTATCTCGTCCATGGCCACCCGCCAGTTGCTGGCCGATCTGGTGGCGGCGTATGCGCAGCGCTCGGACTGTGTGATTGTCATTGAGTCGGTGGGAGGCGTGGACGCGGCCAAACGGGTACAAGCCGGTGAGCCTTTTGATGTGGTGTTTCTGGCATCTGACGCAATTGACAAGCTGATTGCGGCGGGTCACATCGATGCGCGCAGCAAGGTCGATCTGGTCCACTCCGGCGTCGCGGTGACGGTGCGCACCGGCGCGCAGCAGCCCGACATCAGTTCCGAAAACGCAGTCCGCGAAGCCGTGCTGGCGGCGCGCAGCCTCAGTTATTCCACCGGGCCCAGCGGCGTGGCCCTGGTCAAGCTGTTCGAGCGCTGGGGCATTGCTGACACCATCCGCGAGCGCGTTGTCCAGGCACCTCCCGGTGTGCCGGTGGGCACGCTGGTTGCGCGGGGTGAGGTCGAATTGGGCTTTCAGCAACTCAGCGAATTGATCCACGTCCAGGGCATCACCGTGGTCGGGCCCTTGCCGCCCGAGATCCAGATCACCACCACCTTTTCTGCCGGCATCTGCACCGGCTCGGCGCAGGCGCCAGTCGCGCGTGACTTGCTCGATTTCATGGCCTCCGCGCAAGCTGCCGATGCCAAGCGGCGCCAGGGCATGGAGCCGGCCTGAACGCGCAAGCGTGACCGTGCAATCGCCGCGTATACATTCGACCCCTACCAGGAGAACCCCATGATCATTGATTGTCACGGCCACTACACCACGGCGCCCAAGGCGCTGGAAAACTGGCGCAACCAGCAGATTGCCGGCATCAAGGATCCGGCCCTCATGCCCAAAGTAGCTGACCTCAAAATCAGCGACGACGAGCTGCGCGAGTCCATCGAGACCAACCAGCTCAAACTGATGAAGGAGCGCGGCTCCGATCTGACTATCTTCAGCCCGCGCGCCAGCTTCATGGCGCACCACATTGGCGACTTCAACATCAGCTCGACCTGGGCTGCCATCTGCAACGAGCTGTGCTACCGCGTTGCCCAGCTGTTCCCCGACCACTTCATCCCTGCCGCCATGCTGCCTCAAAGCCCGGGCGTGGACCCCCGCACCTGCATTCCCGAGCTGGAGAAATGCGTCAAGGAATACGGCAACGTGGGTATCAACCTCAACCCCGATCCTTCCGGCGGTCACTGGACGTCGCCGCCCCTGAGTGACAAGCACTGGTACCCGATCTACGAGAAGATGGTGGAGTACGACATCCCCGCGATGATTCACGTGTCAACCAGCTGCAACGCCTGCTTCCACACCACCGGTGCGCACTACCTGAACGCCGACACCACGGCCTTCATGCAGTGCCTGACATCAGACCTGTTCAAGGACTTCCCGACGCTGAAGTTCATCATCCCGCACGGCGGCGGCGCGGTTCCCTACCACTGGGGCCGTTTTCGCGGTCTGGCGCAGGAACTTAAAAAACCGTTGCTCAAGGACCATCTGCTGAACAACATCTTCTTCGACACCTGCGTGTATCACCAGCCCGGTATCGACTTGCTCAACACCGTGATTCCCGTGAAAAACGTGTTGTTTGCCAGTGAGATGATTGGCGCCGTGCGCGGTATCGACCCGGAAACCGGCAACTACTATGACGACACCAAACGCTACATCGAAGCGTCAAAGATTCTGAGTGACGCTGACCGCTTCCAAATTTATGAAGGCAACGCACGGCGCGTGTTCCCGCGCCTCGACGCGGCACTGGCAAAGAAAGGCAAGTAATCATGAGCATGAACAACCTCGGCATCGTCAAACGCAACATCACCCGCGCTGACAAGGCCGCTGTCGAAAAGCTGTCGCGCTTCGGCGTGGCCACCATCCACGAGGCGATGGGCCGCGTGGGTCTCATGAAGCCGTACATGCGCCCGATCTATAACGATGCAAAAATTTGCGGCACGGCGGTGACCGTGCTGCTGCAGCCCGGCGACAACTGGATGATGCACGTCGCGGCCGAGCAGATTCAGCCCGGTGACGTGGTGGTGGCGGCCTGCACTACGGACAACCAGGATGGTTTTTTTGGTGACCTGTTGGCCACGTCGTTTCAGGCGCGGGGCGCCAACGGCCTGATCATCGACGGGGGCGTGCGTGACGTGAAAGACCTGACCGAGATGAACTTTCCCGTATTCAGCCGCGCCATTCATGCCAAAGGCACCATCAAGGCCACATTGGGCTCGGTGAACATTACCGTGGTGTGCGCTGGCGCTTCCGTCAATCCCGGCGACGTGGTGATTGCCGACATCGACGGCGTCGTCGTGGTGCCGGCCGCGATTGCCATGCAGGTGGCCGATGCCGCTGAAGCGCGCGAAGCCAACGAAGGGGCGAAACGCGCCATTTTTGCCTCCGGCGTGCTCGGTTTGGACTACTACAAGATGCGTGACGGGCTGGAAAAAGCCGGCCTGAAGTACATCGACTGAATATTCACATGGAATTCACCAAAACTCCCGGCTGGCTCGACTGGTACGCCGGCCCGAGCAAGCCCCGCTTCAAGCTGCCAGCCGGTGCGGTGGATGCGCACTGCCACGTGTTTGGCCCGGGTGCGCAGTTCCCCTACGCGCCCGAGCGCAAGTACACACCGTGCGATGCGTCCAAGGAGCAACTGTTCGCCTTGCGCGATCATTTGGGGTTCGACAAGAACGTCATCGTGCAGGCCACCTGCCACGGCTCGGATAACCGCGCGCTGGTCGATGCCCTGAAAGCGTCCAACAACAAGGCCCGCGGTGTGGCTACGGTCAACCGCAACGTCACCGATGCCGAGTTGCAGGACATGCACGCCGCCGGCGTGCGCGGCACGCGCTTCAATTTCGTCAAACGGCTGGCCGACTTCACGCCGCGCGAAGTGCTGCTGGAAATTGCCAAGCGCATCGCGCCGCTGGGCTGGCATGTGGTGGTGTACTTCGAGGCGCAGGACCTGCCCGAGCTGTATGACTTCTTCACCGCGCTGCCCACTACTGTCGTTGTCGATCACATGGGCCGCCCTGATGTCACCAAGCCGGTGGACGGCCCCGAGTTCGAATTGTTCATGAAGATGATGCGCGAGCACTGCAACATCTGGAGCAAGGTGAGCTGCCCCGAGCGTTTGAGCGTCAGTGGTCCGCCCGCGCTCAACGGCGAGCAAAACGCCTACCGCGATGTCGTGCCGTTTGCCCGGCGCCTGGTCGAGACCTTTCCTGACCGCGTGCTGTGGGGCACCGACTGGCCGCACCCCAACCTGAAAAACCACATGCCCGACGATGGCCTGCTGGTGGACTACATTCCGCACATCGCCACCAGCCCTGAGCTGCAGCAAAAGCTGCTCGTTGACAATCCGACCCGTTTGTATTGGAGCTGATCATGTCACTCGATAAACCCTACCTCGACGTTCCCGGTACCACGATTTTTGATGCCGAGCAATCCCGCAAGGGCTACCACCTCAACCAGTTCTGCATGTCGCTGATGAAGGCGGCCAACCGCGAGCGCTTCAAGGCGAACGAACGCGCCTACCTGGACGAGTGGCCCATGACTGAAGAGCAGAAGCTGGCGGTGCTGGCGCGCGACCTCAACCGTTGTATCGCGGCCGGCGGCAACATCTACTTTCTGGCCAAGATTGGCGCCACCGATGGCAAAAGCTTTCAGCAGATGGCCGGCAGCATGACCGGCATGACCGAAGAGCAGTACCGCGACATGATGATTGCCGGCGGCCGCTCCGTCGAGGGCAACCGCGTCGTTGGCGAAGACGGCGACGCCCAAGCCAACCGCCAACCCCAAGGCCAATCACAGCAGAAAGCGAGCGCCTGACCATGGCCAAAATCACCGCATCCGTTTACACCTCGCATGTGCCCGCCATTGGTGCCGCACTGGACCTGGGCAAGAGCAACGAGCCTTACTGGCAGCCGGTGTTCAAGGGCTATGACTTCTCCAAGCAGTGGCTCAAGGACAACACGCCAGACGTCATCTTTCTCGTCTACAACGACCACGCCACGGCTTTCAGCCTGGAAATGATCCCCACGTTTGCCATTGGCTGCGCTGAATCGTTCACCCCGGCTGACGAAGGCTGGGGCCCGCGCCCGGTGCCTGTTGTGCAGGGTCATCCCGAGCTGGCCGCGCACATTGCGCAGTCGGTGATCCAGCAGGACTTTGACCTCACCATCGTCAACAAAATGGACCTGGACCACGGCCTGACCGTGCCCTTGTCCCTGATGTGCGGCCAGCCGCAAGCCTGGCCCTGTCCAGTGATCCCGTTCGCTGTCAACGTGGTGCAGTATCCAGTGCCGTCAGGCCGGCGCTGCTTCGAATTGGGCAAGGCCATTCGCCGCGCGGTGGAGTCGTTTGACAAGCCGCTGAACGTGCAAATCTGGGGCACCGGCGGCATGAGCCACCAGCTGCAGGGCCCGCGCGCCGGCTTGATCAACAAGGAGTTTGACAACGCCTTCCTGGATCAGCTGATCGCCAATCCCGATGCCCTGGCCAGCAAGCCGCACATCGACTACGTGCGCGAAGCCGGCTCGGAAGGCATTGAACTCGTGATGTGGCTGATCGCCCGTGGCGCCATGTCCGACGTGGCTGGCGGCCCGCCACCCAGAGTGGCGCACCGTTTCTACCATGTGCCCGCCAGCAACACCGCCGTGGGACATCTGATTCTGGAGAACCAATAAATGAAAACCATCAAAGTCGCTCTCGCCGGCGCCGGTGCCTTCGGCATCAAGCACCTCGATGGCATCAAGAACATCGACGGCGTCGAAGTGGTCTCGCTGATCAGCCGCGATCTGGAGAAGACGAAGGAAGTTGCCGCTCAATACGGCATTGACCACGTCAGTACCGATCTGGCGGACAGCCTGGCACTCAAAGAGGTGGATGCCGTCATCCTGTGCACGCCTACACAAATGCACGCTGAGCAAAGCATTGCCTGCCTGAAGGCCGGCAAGCACGTGCAGGTGGAAATCCCTTTGGCTGACACTCTTCATGGCGCGCTGGAAGTGGCGGCCATGCAGGAACAGACCGGCCTGGTGGCGATGTGCGGCCACACCCGCCGCTTCAACCCCAGCCACCAGTACGTGCACCAGCAGAT
>DAITMI010000126.1:0-6278 GCA_036835225.1 Rhodoferax sp.
CCTTGTCGCGCATCTCGGACAGGATGAAGTTGGTGGTGCCGTTGATGATGCCGGCAATCCACTGGATGCGGTTGGCGGTCAGGCCTTCACGCAGTGCCTTGATGATCGGGATGCCGCCGGCCACTGCGGCCTCGAATGCCACCATCACGCCTTTGGCGGAGGCGGCGGCAAAAATCTCGGTGCCGTGCACCGCCAGCAAGGCCTTGTTAGCCGTCACCACGTGCTTGCCCGCGGCAATCGCTTCGAGCACCAGCGTCTTGGCAATGCCGTAGCCGCCGATCAGTTCAATAACGATGTCAATGTCCGGGTTGGCGATCACGGCCCGGGCGTCGTTCACTACTTGCACCCCCTCACCCACCAGGCTTTGCGCACGCGCCACATCCAGATCCGCCACCATGCTGATCTCAATGCCGCGGCCAGCGCGGCGCTTGATTTCTTCCTGGTTGCGCCGCAGCACGTTGAACGTGCCCGAGCCCACAACACCCATGCCCAGCAGGCCTACTTGAATCGGTTTCATAAAGTCTTATTGGTTAAATTGGCCTCTAGCCCCCGCGTTATATGCGCAGGCAGCTATCACATCAATAGCAAGTCAGTTGCTGTGCCGCTTGCGGTAGTTTTCAAGAAACTTGGCAACGCGGCCAATCGCCTCGCGCAAATCGTCCTCGTGCGGCAAAAACACAATGCGGAAATGGTCGGTTGCCGGCCAGTTGAAGCCGGTGCCCTGCACCAGCATCACCTTGGTTTCCTGCAGCAGTTCCAGAAAAAACTGCTGGTCATCGGCAATCGGGTACAGCGTCGGGTCCAGCCGTGGAAACATATACAGCGCCGCCGACGGTTTGACACAAGTCACACCCGGAATCGCAGTGATCAACTCGTAGGCCAGGTCGCGCTGACGGCGCAGGCGCCCGCCCTCACCCACCAGGTCATTGATGCTCTGGTACCCCCCTAAGGCGGTCTGGATCGCCCACTGGCCGGGGACATTGGCACACAGACGCATGTTCGAGAGCATGTTCAGCCCCTCGATGTAGTCCTTGGCCGGCTTCTTGTCGCCTGACACCACCAGCCAGCCCGCCCGGTAGCCGCAGGCGCGGTAACTCTTGGACAGCGAGTTGAAGGTGAGCGTCAGCACATCGTCGGACAAACTGCCAATCGCCGTGTGGTGGGCGTCGTCGTACAGCACCTTGTCGTACACCTCATCGGCAAAGATCACCAGGCCGTGCTCGCGTGCAATCAGCACAATGGCTTTGAGCAAGTCATCCGAATAGAGCGCACCGGTCGGGTTGTTCGGGTTGATCACGACAATGCCCTTGGTACGCGGTGTGATCTTGGCGCGGATGTCGTTCAGGTCAGGCATCCAGCCGTTGGCTTCGTCGCACCGGTAGTGCACCGGTGTGCCGCCCGACAGGCTGGCCGCCGCTGTCCACAGCGGGTAGTCCGGTGAGGGCAGCAGCAACTCGTCGCCACTATCGAGCAGCCCATTGGTCGCCATGACGATCAGTTCGCTGGCGCCATTGCCCAGATAGATGTCGTCCAAGGTCACACCCTTGATGCCCTGCTCCTGGGTGTAGTGCATGACCGCCTTGCGCGCCGCGAAAATGCCCTTGCTGTCCGAGTAACCGGCCGAATTGGGCAGGTTGCGGATCATGTCTTGCTGGATCTCCTCCGGCGCATCAAAGCCAAACACGGCCAGATTGCCGATATTGAGTTTGATGATCTTGTGACCCTCCTCCTCCATCTGGCGGGCCGCGTCCATGATGGGGCCGCGAATGTCATAGCAGACGTTAGCCAGCTTGGCTGATTTTCGAATGGTCTTCAAAGTCTCTCCAGATGTGGGTGACGTGAGGCGAAACCTATAATTTGACCACATTTCCGCGCAATACCCCGAGCCTATGATGCACTGCAGCAACCAGACCCCACCTTTTTCCACATGAAGATCCAGCCCGACCACATCAGCGTGCAATCCATCAGCGGCTATGGCCCTGGCTGGATTGGCCTTGGCAACGAAAAAATCAGCACCAGTGTGGTCATTGGCTCACGCGGCGAACGCTTCAACTGGGCCTGCAACCGCTTTGAAGAGCTGAGCGCGGAACACTTTGCCCAACTGGCGGCGCTGGACACCGAACTGGTTATTTTCGGCAGTGGCAACCGCATCCGGTTTCCCCCAGCCGCCTGGCTCAAGCCCCTGATTGACAAACAGATCGGCATCGAGACCATGGACACCCAGGCAGCCTGCCGCACCTACAACATTCTTGCCGCCGAAGGACGTATCGTCGCCGTTGCATTGCTACTTGAAAGCAGTTCGGGATAAAACCAGCGCCGCTCAAAGCAATCGCGAGTTTTTTTCGGGGTAAAATAGCCGGTTGCAGTCGGGGGCGCCGGAGCGCTGTCACAGGATAGTGCCCACGACTTGAGCGAACGACGCATCCTGTCACACGAGATTTAAGAACTATGGCGATTGTTGTCAATAAACCCATCCCTGAATTTGAATCAAATGCCACCAGCGGCATCAAAGTGTCCAACACCTCGCACCTGGGAAAAGTCGTCATCCTGTACTTCTACCCGAAGGACAACACCCCGGGCTGCACCACAGAGGCCATGCAGTTCCGTGACAAGTACAAAGACTTTGTGAAAGCTGGTGCCACCGTGTTTGGCGTGTCGCGTGACAACATGAAATCCCACGACGAGTTCAAAGCCAAACTGGAACTCCCCTTTGAATTGATCGCCGACACTGAAGAAAAAATGTGCCACATGTTCGGCGTCGTCAAGAACAAAATTATGTACGGCAAGAAGGTCAAGGGCATTGAGCGCAGCACGTTCCTGATTGGCGCGGATGGTCTTCTCAAGGAAGAATGGCGCGGTCTTAAGGTGCCGGGCCATGTGGACGATGTACTGAAGGCCGTGAAAGAACTCAAGAAAACTGCCGTGCCCGTTTGACGATGAATGGAGCATGCCCGGCATGCTTGCGTTGACGTACGTAAAGTTTATGCATAATGGCTACATGCCGTTGAAATTCGCAACCGTGCTCCCTGAAAAAGCCGCCCTGGTCTCAAGGCGGCTTTTTCGCTTATAAAGCCCGAATTCAATCCACTCTTTGCGAGCAAACTTTCATATGCCATTGCCAACTGCCCCCGCCAAACGTGCCGCGCTGCTGTCCGCGCAAGACTACGATGTGCCAGCCCGCACCCAGCCCCAAGCACGCAAGACCGAACTTCCCTTGACGGCCCAGCCCGTTGCAGAAGAACTTCACGCACGTGCGACACCTACGCCAACGGACATGGCCGGGCAAGCAGGCGTTTCATTGAAGAAAACCGCACCAGAAAGCCGCGCCAAAACGCCCCGCCCAGGCGCTTCAACGCGCAAGAACCGTCCTGAACTGGAAGCGCCAGTCGAAGCTGAAGCGCCCGCCGAGATCCGCCCCAGGAAGCCAAGGCACACCGGCCCGGCCAAACTGTTTGTGCTGGACACCAACGTGCTGCTGCACGACCCGATGTGCCTGTTCCGCTTCGAGGAGCATGACATCTTTCTTCCCATGATCGTTCTGGAAGAACTGGATGCCCACAAAAAAGGCATGACCGAAGTCGCCCGCAATGCCCGCCAAACCAGCCGGACCCTGGATGCATTGGCCGGCCATCAAGGCGTGGACATCACCAGTGGATTGCCACTGAACACCACGGGCCACCGGGAAGCGCGCGGCAAATTGTTTTTCCAGACCCAGCTGCTGAACTACACGCTGCCCACCAGCCTGCCCCAAGGCAAGGCGGACAACCAGATTCTGGGGGTCGTGGATGCGCTGCGCCTGCAACACGCCCCGCGGGAAGTGGTGCTGGTGTCCAAAGATATCAATATGCGGGTCAAATCGCGTGCACTGGGCTTGGCGACCGACGACTACCAGAACGACAAAGCGCTGGAAGACGGTGACTTGCTGTATGCCGGCTCCCTTGCACTGCCCGCCAATTTTTGGACCACCCATGGCCAGGCGGTAGAGAGCTGGCAGCAGGGGGCGCACACCTTTTATCGCATCACCGGCCCGATCGTCCCCAGCCTGCTGATCAACCAGTTCGTTTACTTCGAGTCACCCGGCGAACCCAGTCTGTACGCACGGGTCACGGAAATTCGTGGCAAGACAGCCGTGTTCAAAACACTGAAGGACTACACCCACCTGAAGAACGCGGTCTGGGGCATCACCACGCGCAACCGCGAGCAAAACTTTGCCATGAACCTGCTGCTGGATCCCGAGATTGACTTTGTCACCTTGACGGGGACGGCTGGCACCGGCAAAACCTTGATGGCGCTGGCCTCGGGTCTGACGCAGGTGCTGGATGATCGGCGCTATACCGAGATCATCGTCACGCGCGCCACGGTCAGCGTCGGCGAAGACATCGGTTTTCTGCCCGGCACGGAAGAAGAAAAAATGGGGCCCTGGATGGGAGCCCTGGATGACAACCTTGAAGTGCTGGGAAAAACAGACACCAGCGCCGGCGAATGGGGCCGCGCCGCCACCAGTGAACTCATCCGCAGTCGCATCAAGATCAAGAGCATGAACTTCATGCGCGGGCGCACCTTCCTGAACAAGTACGTCATCATTGACGAAGCGCAGAATCTGACGCCCAAGCAGATGAAGACCCTGATCACCCGCGCCGGTCCGGGCACCAAGATCATTTGCATGGGCAATCTGGCGCAGATTGATACGCCTTATCTGACCGAGGGCTCTTCCGGCTTGACCTTTGCCGTTGACAAATTCAAGGGTTGGCAGCATGGCGGGCACATTACCCTGGCGCGCGGCGAACGCTCACGGCTGGCTGATTTTGCGAGCGAAGTTTTGTAGGTATTTTTCCAACGTCTCTCCCCCCAGTGAGAAAATGTTTAGCTACAAATTAAATAGCTTCTTACCCAATTTCCACGGGGGCTAGAGGCAGAATTGCCTTAGTAATCCCCACTACCCCCTGAGGCCAGAGATTCAAACTTGGTAATATTCTTCAGGAAGGCCAGTTTCACCACGCCAGTCGGGCCGTTACGCTGTTTGGCGATGATGACCTCGGCCACGCCCGGCTCTTTGCAGGCGTCCTTGGTGTAGTACTCGTCGCGATAAATGAACATGATGATGTCGGCATCCTGCTCAATCGCGCCAGACTCTCGCAAATCGCTCATCATGGGACGTTTGTCTGGACGGGTTTCGACACTTCGGTTGAGCTGCGACAGGGCAATGACCGGGCACTGCAACTCTTTGGCCAGCATTTTCAGGCCACGCGAAATCTCACCCAGCTCGGTGGCGCGGTTTTCCCCATCGCCACCCGAGCCACTCATGAGCTGCAAATAATCCACCACAATCAGGCCCAGCTTGCCGCACTGGCGCGACAAGCGTCTGGCATTGGCGCGCAGTTCGCTGGAGGTCAAACCGGCTGTTTCATCAATATGCAGGGAAATGGTGCGCAATTTCTCGATTGCCTCGGTCAAACGCGGCCATTCTTCGTCCGTCAACTTGCCGGTACGCAGGTGGCCCTGGTCGATACGACCGATCGACCCCACAATCCGCACCGCCAACTGCGCCGCGCCCATCTCCATCGAAAACACGGCGACCGGCAAGCCTTCATTCAGGGCCACATGCTCGGCAATATTGATGGCCAGCGCCGTTTTTCCCATGGAAGGGCGGGCCGCCAACACGATCAAATCACCGGCCTGAAAACCGGCGGTCATGCGGTCAAGATCATAAAACCCGGTGGGCACACCCGTCACGTCATTGGGGTTGTCTGCCATCTCCTGAACCCGGTCCAGCAGCGCCACCACCAGCGAATCCATGGCCTGAAAACCCTGTTTCGTACGGGCGCCCTCTTCCCCGATATTGAAGATTTTTTGCTCAGCTTCATCCAGGATGGCGGCCACGGGCCGCCCTTTGGGATTGAAGGCGTTGGTCGATATTTCATCACTGGCACTCACCAGCTTGCGCAGGATCGAGCGCTCACGAACGATCTCGGCGTAGCGTCGAATATTGCCGGCGCTGGGCACGTACTGGGCCAGTGAGTTGAGGTAAGCCAGCCCGCCAATTTCCTCGGCCTTGCCCTGATTTTGCAGATGCTCAAACACCGTGATCACGTCAGCCGGCTTCGAGGCATTGATGAGGGCGCCAATGGCACCAAAAACCATGCGGTGCTCATAGCGATAAAAATCGCGCTCAGTCAGCAAGTCGCCCACACGGTCCCACGCGCCGTTGTCCAGCAGCAAGCCGCCCAGCACGCTGGACTCGGCCTCGATCGAGTGCGGGGGTATGCGCAATTGCGCGA
>DAITMI010000127.1:0-6277 GCA_036835225.1 Rhodoferax sp.
GCCGGCATCATCAACGGCACCACCAACTTCATCCTGTCCGAGATGCGCGACAAGGGTCTGGACTTTGACGTCGTGCTCAAGGAAGCGCAGCGCCTGGGCTACGCCGAGGCCGATCCGACCTTCGATATTGAGGGCGTGGACGCCGCACACAAGGCCACCATCATGTCGGCCATTGCGTTTGGCATTCCGGTGCAGTTCGACAAGGCCTATGTCGAGGGCATCACCAAACTCGGCGCCGCCGACATCAAATACGCCGAGCAACTGGGCTACCGCATCAAGCTGCTGGGTATCACCAAGCGCACGGTCGAGGGCGTGGAGTTGCGCGTGCACCCCAGCCTGGTGCCGACCAAGCGTCTGATCGCCAATGTGGAAGGCGCGATGAACGCCGTCATGGTGCAGGGCGATGCCGTTGGTACTACCTTGTATTACGGCAAGGGCGCGGGCTCCGAGCCAACGGCCAGTGCCGTCATCGCCGATCTGGTGGACATCACCCGGCTGCACACCGCCGACCCGCTGAATCGCGTACCGCATCTGGCGTTTCAGCCCAACGCCATGAGCGATCTGCGAGTGCTGCCGATGAGCGAGGTGGTGACCAGTTATTACCTGAGGTTGCGCGTGGCGGACGAGGCCGGCGTCCTGGCCAAGGTCACGGGCATTCTGGCGCAGGCGGGCATCAGTATTGATGCGGTGCTGCAACGCGAAGCCGACGAAGTGGGGGGCGAAGGCTCCACGCAGACTGACCTCATTATTCTCACGCACGACTGCGTCGAAGCCAAGATGAACGCCGCCATGGCGCAGATGCAGGCCCTGCCGACCGTGCTGGAGCCGATTACCCGCATCCGCAAGGAAGAGCTGGCCTGATGAAATACCTTTCCACGCGCGCTGCCTCCACCGACTCGACCGAGCGCAAACGTTTTTGCGAAATCCTGCTGGAAGGGCTGGCGCCCGATGGCGGCCTGTATCTGCCCGAGCATTACCCGCAGGTGGATGACACCCGGCTTGCCCAGTGGCGCGGCATTTACCGCGAGCAGGGCTATGCCGCACTGGCGTTCGAGGTGCTGTCGCTGTACATCGACGATATTCCGCCTGTGGACCTGAAGGCCATTTGCAACAAGACCTACACCGAGGCGGTTTTTGGCACGAAGGAAATCGTGCCGCTGAAGACGCTTTCTCCGGTTCGCCCTGAGCCTGTCGAAGGGCTGCTTGGGACTTCGACAGGCTCAGGGCGACCGGAAGCTGTGCTGTATCTCGAAGCCCTGTCCAACGGCCCCACGCTGGCCTTCAAGGACATGGCCATGCAGTTGCTGGGCAACCTGTTCGAGTACGAGTTGGCGCGGCGCGGGGAAGAGCTCAATATTCTGGGCGCCACCAGCGGCGACACCGGCAGCGCGGCCGAGTACGCCATGCGCGGCAAGAAGGGCGTGCGTGTCTTCATGACCAGCCCGTATGGCCGGATGAGCCTGTTCCAGCAGGCGCAGATGTTCAGCCTGATGGACGCCAACATTCACAACATTGCGGTGGACGGTGTGTTTGACGACTGCCAGGACATGGTCAAGGCCGTGTCCAACGACCTTGCGTTCAAACGCCAGTACAAAATTGGCACGGTCAATTCCATCAACTGGGCGCGCCTGATGGCGCAGGTGGTGTATTACTTCGCCGGTTATTTCCAGGCTACAGAAACCCCCACGCTCCCCGCTTCGCGTGGTTCGCTGCCCCCCGAGGGGGCTAATTTCCCTAGGGGTGGCCCGTCGGAAAATTGTCCTACTCCTCCTGACAAAGTGAGCTTTACGGTGCCGTCGGGCAATTTTGGCAATGTCTGCGCTGGCCATGTGGCCCGCATGATGGGCTTGCCGATCGACAAGCTGGTGGTCGCTACCAACGAAAACGACGTTCTCGACGAGTTTTTCCGTACCGGCGTGTACCGCGTGCGCGGCAGCGCCGACACGCACGAGACTTCCAGCCCGTCGATGGACATTTCCAAGGCCTCCAATTTCGAGCGCTTTGTGTTTGATCTGCTGGGGCGGGATGGGGCGCGCGTGAAGGCCTTGTTTGGTGATGCGCTGGCCAGGGACGGTCAGTTCGACTTGAGCGCTGACCCGGCGTTCAAGCAAGCGGCGGCGCGTTACGGTTTCCTCAGCGGCAAGAGCACCCATGCCGACCGCCTGGCCACCATCAAGGATACGTTTGAGCGCTTCGGCGTGATGATCGACACGCACACCGCCGATGCCGTCAAGGTGGCGCGGGAGCACCTGCAGCCCGGCGTGCCGATGATCGTGCTGGAAACCGCCTTGCCCATCAAGTTTGCCGCCACCATTGTGGAGGCACTCGGGCGTGAGCCGGACCGCCCCGCCCAATTTGAAGGCATCGAAGCCTTGCCCAAACGCGTGACGCGCATGGCGGCCGATGTGGATGCGGTCAAAGCCTACATCGCGCAGCATTGCCCATGAAAGTGGTGGGCTTTGCCGGCTATTCCGGCTCCGGCAAGACAACGTTGGTAGAGCGTCTGATCCCGGCGTTTCGGCTCAAGGGCCTGCGCGTGTCGGTGGTGAAGCACGCGCATCACCGTTTTGACATTGACCATGTTGGCAAAGACACCTACCGGCACCGGGAAGCGGGCGCCTTTGAAGTGGTGGTGGCGTCGGATAAGCGTCTGGCGCTGATGCGCGAGTTTGAGCAAACGCTTCAGCTGTCGGTGCATCAGTTGATCGCTGAGCTGTATGAGGGCGTTGACTGGGTTCTGGTGGAAGGCTTCAAGGACTCCGATTTGCTCAAGGTCGAGGTGTGGCGGGCCCAGTCGGGCAAACCCGCACGCTACATGGATGACGATTTCATCGTGGCGATTGCCACCGATTCGCCTGATGAACTGCCGCATGCCACCCTGCGGCCCGTGCTGGACCTCAACGATGCAGAGTCGATGGTGAACTGGTTGGTCGCCAACGAAGCCCGCTTTGACTACCGCCTGGAGAATTTTGTATGACTGCGCCACGCCCTGTCCTGAAATCACTCGATGACGCCCTGGCTGAACTACTCGGATGTGCCACGGTGCTGCCCGGTGTGGAGTCGGTTTCCACCTTTGATGCCGATGGTCGTGTGCTGGCGCACGACGTGGTGTCGGCCTTGCACGTACCACCGCAGGACAACAGTTCCATGGACGGCTACGCGGTGCGCTGCGCCGATGTGATCCAGGCGCAGGCACAGGCGCAAGGCGTGTTGCCGGTGGCGCAGCGCATTGCGGCCGGCTCGTCCGGCGCTGCGCTGGCGCCGATGAGCGTGGCCCGGATCTTTACCGGTGCACCGATACCGCCCGGAACGGATGCGGTGGTGATGCAGGAAGACTGCGAGCTCGTGGCCGGTAGCGCAGTGCGCATCAGGGCCGTGCCAACGCCGGGTCAGTGGATTCGGCGCGCTGGCGAGGATGTCACGCTCGGTTCGGTGGTGCTTTCAAAAGGAGAGCGCCTTGCGCCCGCCTCACTTGGGCTGGCGGCCAGTATTGGTCTGAATCTGCTGCCGGTGCTGCGCCGCCCGCGGGTGGCCTTGTTCTCGACCGGCGACGAGCTGGTGATGCCCGGCGATGTCGCACCTGGGCAGATGAAGCCGGGCACGATTTACAACTCCAATCGTTTCTTTTTGCGGGCGCTGCTGCTGCGGCTGGGCTGCGAGGTGAGCGACCTCGGCATCGTGCCCGATCGGCTGGACGCTACCGTCGAAGCCCTGCAACGGGCGGCGCAGCAGCACGACCTGATTTTGACCAGTGGTGGTGTCTCGGTCGGTGAAGAAGACCACATCAAGCCCGCGGTGCAGTCGCTGGGTTCGCTGGATCTGTGGCAGATCGCCATCAAGCCCGGCAAGCCGTTTGCCTATGGGCGGGTGCAGGACGCCCACTTCATCGGGTTGCCGGGCAACCCGGTGTCGAGTTTTGTCACCTTCCTGATTCTGGTGCGTCCGTTTTTGCTCAAGCTGCAGGGTGTTACCGACGTTGCTACGAAATCAATAGCTATACCCGCCCATTTTACGTGGGCTAGAGCCGATAAACGTCGTGAATTCCTGCGTGCGCGCCGCAATGCGGCGGGCGGGCTGGATCTGTACGCCAATCAAAGTTCGGGTGTGTTGACCTCCGCCGTCTGGGCTGATGGGCTGGTGGACAATCCGCCGGGTCAGACCATCGCCTATGGCGACCTGGTCCGGTTTATTCCTTTTGCGGAGCTGCTGGGATGAAAGTCACCGTCAAGTATTTTGCCTCCATCCGCGAGGCCATTGGCGTGGCCAGTGAGTCGATTGACACCAGCGCGTTCTCCCTGGCGGCACTGCGGGATGAGTTGATTGCCCAAGGCGGCGAGCGGGCCGAGAGCCTGGCGCGGGGTCGGGCCGTGCGCCTGGCCCTCAACCAGGTCATGTGCGATGAGTCAGTTGCACTGGTTGATGGCGCAGAAGTGGCCTTCTTCCCGCCGGTGACGGGCGGCTAAAACCTGATTCAATCCTGGTATGAGCCCAACTCAAATTCCCTCCCCACGCGTTTGCATTCAGGCCAGCGATTTTGATCTGAGTAGCGAGATCAAGGCCCTGCGTGCCGATGACCCACGGGTCGGCGCCGTGTGCAGTTTTGTCGGCACCGTCCGCGATCGCACGGCGGGCACACCCGGCAGCATCAGCAGCATGGAGCTGGAGCACTACCCCGGCATGACCGAAAAAGCCATTGAAGCCATGATCGACGAGGCGCACCAGCGTTTTGACATACTGGGTGCCCGGGTCATTCACCGCATCGGCCTGCTACAGCCCTTGGACCAGATCGTGCTGGTGGCGGTGACGTCAGCGCACCGCGGCGAGAGCTTTCAGGCCTGCGAGTTTTTGATGGACTACCTCAAGACCCAGGCGCCGTTCTGGAAGAAGGAGCAGACGCCCGCCGGGGCCCGCTGGGTCGATGCGCGCGTCACGGACGATGTCGCATTGGCCAAATGGGGCATCGAGTCGCGCAATAGTTGACAGTTGAAGGTAGCGCTCCCGCTGCGCTTACCTTGATTAAAGTCAATGCAAGCGCGGGGGCGAACCCTTGAAAATCCTCAATCTGCATCAAGCTGCAGGGGAATTCAAAGGAGTGCTATGCGAATCGAAAAACTCACTACCAAATTTCAGGAGGCCTTGGGCGAAGCACAGACGCTGGCCTTGGGCAACGACAACCAGTACATTGAGCCTGCTCATGTGTTAGTGGCCATGCTGCGTCAGGAGGACGGCCCTAAAGCCTTGCTGCAGCGGGCCGGGGTGAACGTGCCCGGCTTGCTGGCAGCGGCCGAGACGGCCATGAAGAAGTTGCCCCAAGTGCAGGGTCACGAACAGGTCCAAGTAGGCCGCGACATGGTCTCGTTGCTGCAGGCCGCCGAGAAGGAATCCATCAAACGCGGCGACCAGTTTGTCGCCGGTGAGCTCTTTTTGCTGGCGCTGACTGACAGCAAACAGGACATCGGGCGCATCGTCAAAGAGAATGGCCTGACCCGCAAGTCGCTGGAAACGGCCATTGATGCCGTGCGCGGCGGGCAGAACGTGGACAGTGCCGATGCCGAAGACCAGCGTGAGTCGCTCAAGAAGTATTGCGTGGACTTGACCGAGCGCGCCCGCATGGGCAAGCTGGACCCGGTGATTGGCCGGGATGATGAAATCCGCCGCGCCATTCAGGTGCTGCAGCGCCGCACCAAAAACAACCCGGTCCTGATTGGCGAGCCCGGCGTCGGCAAGACCGCGATTGTGGAAGGCTTGGCGCAGCGCATCGTCGCCGGCGAGGTGCCGGATTCACTCAAGGGCAAGCGCGTGTTGTCGCTCGACATGGCCTCGCTGCTGGCCGGTGCCAAGTTCCGCGGTGAGTTTGAAGAGCGCCTGAAAAACGTGTTGAAAGACTTGGCCAAGGACGAAGGCCAAACCATTGTGTTCATTGACGAACTGCACACCATGGTGGGCGCGGGCAAGGCCGAAGGCGCGATGGATGCGGGCAATATGCTCAAGCCGGCATTGGCGCGCGGCGAACTGCATTGCGTCGGTGCCACCACGCTGGACGAGTACCGCAAGTACATCGAGAAAGACGCGGCGCTGGAGCGCCGCTTCCAGAAAATTTTGGTGGGCGAGCCGACGGTGGAGGCCACCATTGCCATCCTGCGCGGTCTGAAAGAACGCTACGAGCTGCACCACGGTGTGGACATCACCGACCCGGCCATCGTGGCCGCAGCCGAGCTCAGTCACCGCTACATCACCGACCGCTTCCTGCCCGACAAGGCGATTGACCTGATCGACG
>DAITMI010000128.1:0-6125 GCA_036835225.1 Rhodoferax sp.
GGTAGGGGGTGGGTGCCATCGGGGAAAAAGCGCTAATCGTGTGTCCGCGCGAAAATCCGAGTTGCGGATCTTATTATGCATACAAAATGAATGTTTGCAAGTCCCTTTCGCGCCCATTGCGTGGCGAGTCATGCGAGATTGAGGCAAAAGCCGAACCGTAAACCGGAATTGTTTATGCTCTGCTCCGCTCATTGGCGGGTAAACCTGCACTTGCGCTCACTTGGTCAAGACAGGGATGCGGAGTGGACGTGCTGCGTTGCAAGCGCCCGGAGAGGGTGGAAAAGAAAATAGCGATGGATTAGCTGGCTGCGAGGAGGTGCGGGCGGTGATGGCGCAGGCGGCGTTTCTCGGCCCGGCGCCGCGCCAGTTGTGTTTCAAGGCGGCGTTGCAATTGATCCGCGTGTTTGAAGCCAGGCTGCAGTACACCCCACAGGGGAGACAGACGTTGCGTCGGACTTATCTCGTGGCTGGCATGGCTTAATTACGCAGCCTCATGACTGGGACGAGTCGAGCAGCCTGGCGTGCTCAAGCGACGCCCCGGCAACACGCATTCCAGCCCAGCCCAATCACGCAAAGCCGCACGCCCCAACAGCGGTGAGCGCTGTTGGGGCGTGCAGAAGGCAATGACAGTGGGGAAAATGGCCTGGGGTTGCTGCAGCGATTCAGCAGACTCAGGAATACGAACCGTCATAGCCCGCGATGCCCGGATTGGCCTTGCCGACCCCGACGATTTTTGGCGTATTCAGTTTGACGCCCTTGACGACTTTCACGTCGCGCAGGTAACTGGCGACAACATCCCACACCGGTTCGCCCGTTGCGCCCTCTGCAACGGGTGCCCAGCCAGCCACGATGTAGGTCTTGCTGGCGTCGACCGGCTTGCCCTTCAGTGTCATGTCGCTGATGCGCTGGCCCATTTTTTTGGTCGGGTTGATGGTGTACTCGATGCCGCCCACGCGCACCATGTCGCCGCCCTGCTGGTAGTAGGGGTCGGCGTTGAACAGGTTGTCGGCGACATCTTCCATGATGGCCTTGATGGTTTCGCCGGTCATGTTGGTCAGTGTGGTCTGCGGATAGGTGATCGCAGTCTGGTCCATCAAGCGCTCCATGGTGATGGGGTCGCCCGGCAGCAGCGTAGTGCCCCAGCGGAAGCCGGGCGAGAACGCAGCATCGGCACCCTTGACTTCCATCAGTGCGTCAACCAGGAGCTGATCCCAGGTGCCGTTGAAGTTGCCACGCCGATAGAGGAAGTCGTCGGTGACGGCAAGCTTTTCGTTCAATTTGGCCTCGTAGGGCGCGCGCACTTTCTTGATCAGTGCGTCCATTCCCGGATCGGCAGGCAGCAGGTTGGAAAACACCGGCAGCAGGCGGTACTTGAAGCTCTGCACTTTGCCGCCACGGACGTCGAAATCCATCACGCCGAGGAATTTGCCGTTGGAGCCGGCGTTGGTCACCAGCGTGACGCCCTTGGCATTTTTGACCGAAACCGGTTGCGGCATGCCGTCGTGGGTGTGGCCGCCGAAAATGGCATCAATGCCGGTGACGCGGGTGGCCAGCTTGAGGTCGACGTCCATGCCGTTGTGCGACAGCAGGATGACGACCTGGGCGCCTTTGGCGCGCGCCTCGTCCACCCACTTCTGCATGCTGTCGTCACGGATGCCAAAGCTCCAGTCCGGCACGTGATAGCGCGGGTTGGCAATCGGGGTGTAGGGGAAAGCCTGGCCGAGGATGGCGACTTTGACGCCGTTCATCTCCTTCATCACGTAGGGCTTGAACACCTGGTCGCCGAAGTCGTTGGTGACCACGTTTTGGGCGACGAAATCAATCCCGGCTTTCTGGAAGTCCTTGTTGACGATTTCCATGACGCGGTCAGCACCGAACATCGCTTCCCAGTGCGAGGTCATGACATTGACGCCCAGATCGATACAGGCATCGACCATGTCCTGCGCATTGGTCCACAACGAGGTGGCCGAGCCCTGCCAGGTATCGCCGCCGTCGAGCAGCAGTGCACCGGGGCGCTGCGCGCGCATTTTGTTGACCAGGGTTTTCAGGTGGGCAAAACCGCCGACCTTGCCGTAGACCTTGGCGGCCTCTTCAAAATTCAGATAGCTGAACGCATGCGCTTCACGGCTTCCGGCTTTGATGCCGTATTGCTTGAGCAAATGCTCGCCGACCAGATGCGGGGCTTTACCGTAGGCGCTGCCCACGCCGAGATTGACATTGGGCTCACGAAACCACACCGGCAGCAACTGGGCGTGGCAGTCGGTGAAATGCAGGAACGAAACATTGCCATGGCGTGGCACGTCGTAGAAGTTGGCGGGTGCATTGCCAGCCAGTGCGGACTTGCTGTCCAGCGTCATGCCGGATGCAGCGGCGATGGCAAGCAGTTGCAGAAACTCGCGGCGATTCATGTGCATGAGGTTTTCCTCGGAATGGATGCTGTGGGGTATTTTCGGTGCGTATGCCAGGACGGTAAATAGTAGCTCTGGCTCATTCGGTCGACTCGTTTGTGTCGATACAAATGAAAAAGCCCGGATACCCGGGCTCTCTCACGCAGCAGTCCTGCTTATTTGCGAAACACAGATGCCTTCATTGGCAGTCCATTGGACAGCGAGGAGTGGAAATACTCCAGATTGTTCATCATGGTGCCGCCTTGTGCAGGAGGCACGGCACGTACCTGTTTGAAGCAACCATCGTAGCGCTGCTGCAAGGTCACCAGGTTGTCGCCGCCACGAAATACCGGCCAGTGCACGGCGTGACCGATGGCGGGCGAAATCAGCTCGGAGCGCAGGCGGTTGCCGGCATTTTGCACATGGCAGCTGGCGCAGGCGAAATTCAACTGGCCTTTACGTGCGTAAAAGGTCTTCTTGCCATCCTCGTACGCAGCTACCGCCTTGGGGCTCTCGACCTTGATGTTCATGATCATGCCGTTTGACAGCGTGCGCATGTAGGACGTCAGCACACCCATGGTCTTCATGTCGTTGAGCTTGTAAGCCTCCTCGCCGTTGGCTGTGCGGCAGGCATTGATCGCATCCTGTAGCGTGACGACCTTGCCTTTTGCTTCGTCAAACATCGGATAGTTTCCGGCGATCTGGTTGCCGCCGTTGGGGAGGCAGCTTGAGTAGGTTTTACCGCTTTTGAACGGGGTTTCCCACATCTTGCGGCCTTTTTCAACCTCGGACTCAAACGGCGGGAACTCCATGATGGCGTCATACTGAGCCTGGCTGTCGGCATCGAATGCCAGCGCGCCATAGACGTAATCTTCAACTTTGATGTTGGGATATTTGCTGGTGTAGTACTTGGTGAGTTCCTGCCGATCCCCTTCAGGGGAAGCGTGAACAGCGACAGCGCCCAGGGCAATGCCCAGCCCAGCCATCCCCGTCAGCAATTTCCTGATAATTTGTTTTTTCATGCCGTCCTCCAGATACCTGATGAATTAAAGCGGGAGCGGAGCATGGGCTCCGCTCGATTACTGCCCGGCTTAAGCAATAGTGGTTTCGGCGGTGTTTTTATCGCCTTTATTGTCCGTCCAGTTGACGACTACTTTGTCGCCAGCTTTGGGACCCTTGACCTTGAAACCCAGGTAGGGGTTTTTGGATACGCCGCTGCCCAGGTTGGCGGACAGCACCGTGGTGCCGTTGATTGTGGCGCTGACATCCTGAATGAAATGGGCGGGCACTAATTGACCGGTTTTTGCGTCTTTGCGCTGACCAGTTTCCATCGGGTGGTTCATCAACACTTTGACATCGGCAACATCGCCAGTCATCGTGGCACGGATACGCATTGGTTCAGCCATTTGGCTTTCCTTTCCTGATTAACTATTCAATTCGGCTTAATGATTTCAGAGCTCGGGGAGTTAACCGCCGCAGCCACCGATCGTAACTTTGACTTCCTTGGCGGCGGTGTAGGACTTGCCACCTGCTTTGACGACTGCACGAACGAGCGAGGTCTGACCCATTTTGATGCGGGTGGAGATGAAGCCCTGGGCGCCGCCAGAAAGCGTGAAATCACCAACCAACGGGGTGCCGTTCTTTTCGGCGATGATGGCGATGCTGGTCGTGCCTGCGATTTTGCTGGTCACTTCCACCGGTACGACTGCGCCGTTTTCAGCGATGTCCGGTGCCTTGATGACGATGTCCTTGCTGTCGGCCGGGCTGGAAACGCCAAGCCCTTTCATTGCATCGCCGACGTTTTTTGCATCGAAGGCGGCAGCGTTCCAGGCAGCCATGGCCTGGGTGGGTTTCAACAGGCCAGCGGCAACAGCGATGGCTACGGTGCTGGCACCAGCGGCACCTTTCAGGACGTTTCTACGAAGTGCATTCATTTGGGGGATTCTCCTGGATTGAATGTTGACAATTGGAATTACAGGCCGTGGACAAAGTCGGTGACTTTATCGATTTCCTTCTCAGTCAATACGCCGTGCTTGCCGAATGGAATCATGGAAGAGGCAGGGTTGAACGAGGTTGCGTCCCAGATCTGGGCACGTAATCTGGCTTTGTCGGGGAAGCGGGCGCTCATGGCGATGAGGGGCGGGCCGTATGTGCCAGTGGATTCCGCATCGGGCACTGTGGGCATGGCATGGCAGGCCAGGCAGTTACCTTTGGCGCGGTTGAACGCGATGTCCTTACCGGTTTCTTCCTTAGCGGGGGTTGCCGCCGCAGTTGGGGTAGCTGTTGCCTGGGCCAGCACATTACCCGACAGCATGATGGCGCTGATCGCACAGGCCGCTGCAACGTGATGCAACTTTCGCATGGTCATCCTCCTATTTATTTGACGTGGTGTTGAAAGCGCTTGCAGTTTGGGCTTGCCATATATTGCGCGCTATCCTGTAACGGATGTATCAAAGGATAGTTGAATTGGTTTTTACCATGCAAGGCCAGATCGCTATTTTTATGCTGAAAACGCAGGGTAGATTTCTACCAGCCTTGCCAGATATAGGTTTGCGCTTAACCTGCTATTCCTTGCGCTGGGCTTTTTCGAAGGCTTGCCACTCGCGCTGCCGCGCTTCGGCTGCTGACATTTCGTGAAAGCTGCCATCATTTGCCTTGATCCCCAGGCTGATCTGCTCAACTGCGGCAATCAGATTGCCACTCAAAGCCGAGGCTTCGGCTTGGGCGCGATGGCTGAGCAATCGATGCCCCAGCTGGGCGTGGGTCTTGGCAGCCAATAGCCATAGACGGCGGTCGTCTGGATAGAGCGCCAACGCCTTATCGACACGCGTTAGCGCATCGCCAGCGCGATGGGTAGCCAGTAATGCTGTGATGTAGCCATATTGCAGCGGCCGGTAATCGGGGTGGGTCTGGCTGCCAGTCTGAAAGCGTTGCAAGGCCAGTGTTGCGTTGTCTGCAACCAACGCAGTTTGGGCGGCAAGTTGCTGAATCATGGGCCTGGTGTTTGGACTGGATAGCAATTTTTGTACTTCGGCTTCAGCCTCATTGAACTGGCGTGCGCGCAATAGTGCGCTGGCCAATCCATAACGGGCGGCAGTTTCGCTGCTGTAGCGTTTGTCCTGCAGGGTGCTGTGTGCGGAAATAACGGCATCAGCCGGGCTGTTTTCTCGCGCCCGCAAGCGCGCCCGCACCAGTTGAAAGTCGAGACTGTCCTGAACTTGCTGATAAGACGATGCTTCACTGCGCGCCTCCATGTCGGAGATGCGTTCGCTGGTGAGTGGATGGGTGCGCAGATAGGCGGGCGCGCTGCTGTCGTAAAAGCGGCTGGCGCGCTGCATACGGCCAAAAAATGTGCTCATGCCGCGCGGGTCGAATTGCGCCTTGGTCAGCATTTCATAGCCAAGACGGTCGGCCTCGCGTTCGTAGTCGCGGCTGTAATTGAGCTGGTTTTGTGCCGAGTAAGCCTGGGTGGATGCAATGGCCGCGCCCGCCACATTGGGGTTGGAGCGCGCGGCCAGCAGCGCCAGCGCCAGCGCGGCCATGGTTGGCCAGTAGCTCTGGCTTTGTGCCGCGACCATGCGTGCGATGTGGTCCTGTGTGACGTGGGCGATCTCGTGCCCGACCACGCTCGCCAGTTCTGATTCGCTTTGTGCAGTGAGAATCAGTCCGGTGTGGACGCCGATGTTGCCGCCGGGCATGGCAAAGGCGTTGATGCTGGGGTCGTCGACAACAAAGAAG
>DAITMI010000129.1:0-6097 GCA_036835225.1 Rhodoferax sp.
GCTTATTGTGCTACGCCCCGGCCGGCATGCGGAGATGCTCGGGGTTTGGCCCCCGAGGCGTGTTGGCCACATCGGGGTGCAAACGTGGCATTTTCCGCTTTGAAACCGTACCGACATTCACGAAGCACACGGCCTCTTCGCCTGCCTGCAATTGAAACGACGCCCGCATGCGAGGTGAAGACATGGCTTGGCCGCTGGTGAGCGCTACTTCCCAATTCCATACGGTGGGCAATTAGCAGAATGTTTTTGAATCGTACATCCGACTGAAACCATGCGTTCCAAGACCGGAGCATCAGGTTCGCAAGACCCCAACTGGATAGAGGTCAACGAGGGCGCAGGTTTCAGCTCAGCTCCGACACGTAGTCCGACACCACCGGCCGCAGGCGCACGGGCTTGTGTTTTGTCACGGTGCCGATGTTGATGCAGCACACGGCCTGTTCGTTCTCGCGCAGGGCAAACAGTGCGCGCAGACGCGGTGACGCCATCGCCTGGCCGCTGGTCAGGCCGGTGCCAAAGTCCGCAGCATGGGCCGAGAGCACGACGTTCTGAATGGCGCAGCCAAAGGATACCAAACGCTCCGCATCGTTCACCTCAGCCTCGGTCGACTCGGGATGCTGAGTACCGCGCCCAAGCGCGGTGCTCGCCTGCGCGTCGCGGTCTGTCAGGCGGGCAATGGCCAGCATCAGAAAAGGCGCGCGGTGGGCCTTCTCGCGTGCGTTTTCGATTTGTTCCGGGGTGGCGTTCGGGTCGCGGTCCACCAGGGCCAGCCCAAATACCTCGGCCAGACGCCCGCGCTGGGCCATTGGCACAATGACGAAGCGCCAAGGCATCAACTGGCCGTGGTCGGGGGCGGCGGCCGCAGTACCCAGAATGTCTTGTAATTGTTGCTCTGAGGGTCCGGGTTCATCCAGGCGCCGGGGCGAGACGTTCTGGCGCGAGTGGATCACGGCATTGGCAAATTCCGATAACTCGTGGCCAGAAGGCAAATCCATCAGGCGTTCCTTTGTTGTGAGCAGCAAGCGCGCGGCCTTGGTATCTGCAAAGGATGACAAGTTTGCTCTAGCCGTCGCTGGGTAGCTTGCCTGCCACGACGCTCGCGTGCCACTGAGCAGCGTCCTGCACAGCATGCTCCAGCGGCATATTGGCCTCGACCCGGTCCATGATGAGTCGCTGCAAGATGGCACCCAACATCGCCACGTTGTCGTCCATGTGGGGCTTGAGCTCCGTCAGAAACTGGCAGGTGGGCGGGTCATAAGCATAGGCCGCGAGGAAGTCGTCAAAACGTTTGTCCGTGGCCAGCGCGTAGCACATGTCATAGATGAGGTTGAAGCTGCGTGTTTGCTGCGCCTCGTCTGCGGATGCCACGTTGGCGCGCACCTCCTCGGCCAGGTCACGCCGAAAGTCGGTCAATCCGTATTCGGCGCGGGCCTTGACCACGTCCTCCACAGTAAATTCCCACTGCATAGTGCATGTCTCCTAAGGTAGTTGCGGCCAGCGCTGGCTCAGCCTTCGCCAAAAATGGCTGCAAAAGCGTCTTCGTCGTCGCTGCAGATCGAGCAGGTCTTCTCGGGTGTCGGCGAGACAAAATGACGGTCACAGCGCGAGCAGCGCTGTTTGGTTCTGCTGATCAGCGTGATCGGCGCCTGCTCCGGGCGGGCATCAAATGAGGTGGCTGCATTCAGCACCCGAGGCTGACACACTTCCAGGCACACCTCGCAGGCCACGCAGCGGTCGGTTTGAAAGGTCAGAGCCCAGTCGCCGGGGTTCTCCACGATTTGCAATGCGCCCGTGGGGCAGACCCGAAAACAGGCTTCACACAGGGTGCAACCCGATTGCAGCGAGAGCTGCATGAGTGGCAACCCCTCATGAAACGTCACGGGGAAAGGACGGTCGTCCTTTTGTTTGCACACAATTTGCAGCAATTCCCGCTGTTCCGACAGGGTATAGGCACCGGCGCGAATAGCCTTTTCCGGCACCTTGGCCGTCTCGCCCGCCTCGGTTTTTGCCACCGGTTTGTCCACACTGGGGCTGAAGATGCGCCGAAACAGGTGACGCCTGGATGCGGCGACGGCGTTTTTCCCGACATTTTTTTCCCGCACCTTGGGGGCGCGCGTGTCTTCCGCCAGAACCGGCATCATCCAGTCGGGCGCCGGGACGTCGTCTCCGCCACCCTGGGTGGCGGCCTCCAGCAGCTTTTCGAGTGCCTCAAGATTGAGTTTGAGTTGTGCTTCCCCGGTTTTTCCGTGCGCACACTCGGCGCAATGCCCACTGCCGTGCAGGCTCACCGGAATCCGGCGCTTGGCCATGTAGGCCAGCCATACCGCGTCGATGGCGCCCAGGCAGGGCACGACGGCATCGCCGCTGCACCCCGAAGGTTCGCAGGCGAGGCTCCATGCCGGTTTCTTGATCGCTTCACGCAGCAGGTCAATCGGCTTGAATGCGGGGCTGGTCCACGCATGGGTGTGGCAGGCGCTGATGCACAAGCCGCAGTTCCTGCATTTGTCCGCCATGAGGGCGGCGCCTTCATCGGACAAGACAATAGCGTCATGCGGGCAGGCATCGGCGCAGCGGCGGCATTCGCTGTAGCGGTAGCGATAACGGGTGCAGCAGTTGGCGCGAAAGTCGGGCATTCGTCTGGGCGGGTTAGGGTTTACTTTGCAGAATTTGCAGCGGTGTGCCGGTTTCGCAGGTGTTGTGCGGAATCACAAAACTGATGCCAGGGGGTGCGCCGGGTGCCTTGGAAGACGATACCTTTTCCAGGGATTTGAGTACAGACTCCCACGCCGCCACGCCGCCTTTGACCGCATAAATGACTTTGCCGGGATGCTGTTTGGCCAGCGCCGCGCCAATGTTCATGGCCTCCGGGTCGCGGTCTGCCACGACGATGATTGCGGCCGTGGGGACGATTTGCAGGCCAGGCCGATAGCGCACGGCATCGGCCAGCGGATGCTTACGTTGATTGTCCTCGCTGCGGCCATCGACAACACAGCACGGGGACTCGCTCTTGAGTGCGTGGATCAGTTCAGCCTCGCCACGCAAGGCGACAGCAGCATGCACCGGGGCCGCGCAGAACAAGGCCGCCGGCAGAGCGAATGCCAACCAGTGCGTGCGGGCAGTGGGCTTCATGCAGGTCCTTCTGTGGCAACGATGGGTGTGTCGGTGTCGTCTGTGCGTGGCAGCAGCTCGTGACGCCGATGATAAAGCGCGGCGGGAAGCGCAAGCTGCGTCGCCTGGCCATAACGGATCCAGTCGGCAATGACAGGCGCCGGGTCGTTCAGCGGAGCGATCCAGAGTTTGTTGCCCAGTGTTTCGACCATGCCGGCGCAGAGGTTGAGGTCGGCATCGTCACAAATATCTGCGCGCAGCAGTATGGATTGCACGCCATGCCGCAGCATGGCGTCAATCCACAAACTGGCCCGAATGCCCGAGGGCTCTCCGTTGGCCTTGAGTACCTCCCAGGCGGGTTCGCACAGCGACGGCGTGACGACATTGAAGTCCTCATTGGATTCGGTCTCGAAAGACCAGCTCACGGCCTGACGCTGCACCGGCACCTGCAGACCGATACGCGGGGCACCAAAGCGCTGGATCAAGCGCTGCACAACGCCACCGTCGAGCAAGGCGGCTTCCCCCACAAACACCCGGCTGGCCCCGGCATTCAGCAGTGAGGTCGCGGTAGCCTCGGATTCGGCGTTCAGCACCACATGGGCGCGCGCGATGGCATGCGCGATCGAGGCCAGCCTGGGCGTGTAGTGCAAAAAGGTCGGCACGACGGGTGCGACTTCGCCGGGGTTTCTTGCCAGGCAGCAAAACTGGATACTCATGGCGCGCCGCGTGTGTATTCGAATTTCGGGTACACGAAGGGAAACATCGGGCAATCCGCGTCGGGCGCGAGCCCCACCAGCAGGGGGCGCAAGTCCTGCAGGTTGGCATGGATTGGTTCGATCTTGATGCCCAGATAGGTGGGGCGATACTTTCCCAGCACGAGCAGGGCATCGTCCAGCATCAGTAGCGCACCTTCCTGGTTCTGGTTCTGGGTGAAAAACAGCGCCAGCGTGGCATATGCCAAGGCCTGCAGGAGTTCCGCTTCGGGGTCCGCCTGCCCGAGGACGCTGTTGCGTATCAGGCGCGACCAGCGCTCGTTGAGCCAGTCGTGCAAGGTGCCCAGCTCGTTGTTGTTCCACAGGGCTGCCACTTCGCTCCAGTCCAGTTCGGACAGGACCTGCCGGTCCGGGGGCAGGAGGGGGCGCGAATGCAAATCAAGCAACATGGTTCTTACCCTCCGAGTTGAAGATCATGCAATGGCGTAATCGGGATCACGCGGGCTGCCGCCAACCCCGCGCCGCGTTCGGGCAGACCCGGTGGGCACTCGCCGCAAACGGGCTCATCAGGGTTGAATTCCATCTTGATCTCTGACTTGGGCACTTCCAGCTGCCCCTGGTCCAGATCGTCCAGATGACTCAAACCCATGGCCGCGATTTCCTCCATCGCAAAGCCGCCCAGAAAGCGGGCCATCTCCCGGTAAAACGAGTGCCCTGCTGCGCGTTCGATCAGGCCGCTGTAGCCGCGCACCCAACGTCCCAGGTGCAGCGTCCAGAAGCGCTTGATCTCCTTCTCCAGCTTTTTGTAGGCGGGCATGTCCTCGCGCTCCAGCGCGGCTGCGCAACGCTCCAGCAGCTCGGCCACGAACATCAACTCGATGCCGAGTTGGTCGGGGAACACCTCAAAGCGCCCTTTTACCTGTTCGAACCCCATACGCTGGTAAATCTTCATCACCTGAAAATGCGGGTCCTGCTTGAAACGCCCGGTCAGGCGCACCGACTCGATGGGCGGGAAGCCGCCGGAAGAGGCGAACAGCGTGGCGTACTCGCACGCCAGCGCCTCGGACAGCGTGGGTAAATCGCTCTCCAGAAAATCGGCATCAAAGGCAATGCCGACATCGCGTAGTGATTGCAGCAAGCCAGGTTCGCGCAGCGCCGCCAGAAAGATCGTCGAGGGTTCCTCCACAAATACGCCAGCCAGGATACGGTACAGATTGGCCCTGGCGAGGCACTCCTCACGAAGTTGCACCAGATCCTGAATTGTCTCCGCCGGGTCGGCGACAACCGGGTCGTCAAAGGCCAATGCGGCAATCAATGTCCACCTCCGGCTTTGTTTTTGACGCTTTCGGGGCCCGCCCACGCCGCCATCTCGGGGTGCATCTTGCGGTGCAGGTCGCCGGTATAGGCGTAGCGCATCGTTTCCTTGAACGCGGCCACGTGTTTTTCCCAGCTTCCTTCAGAGTCGCCGTACTTGTCATTCGGTCCGGCCTTGCTGACCTTGACGACAGTGTCGTACCAACCCTGCGAGCCGCCAATCGGGTCGGCCACCACGGGGATGATGTTGTTCGGATGCACGCCCTTGTCGTCCCACCAGACGTTGTTCAGATCCGGGTCGTCCTGGCCGTGGCTGGCATCACTCTTTTTGCTCTTGAGTTTGAGGGTGGCGAGGCGCCCGTACTCCCAGTGGCCGAAGCCGGTGGGGATGGAAACCACCTTGGGGTGGATACCCTCGGTGACGTAGGCCTTGGTGACCAGATGGCCTACGGCGCTTTCGACGCGCACCAGGTCACCGGTCTTGACGCCCAATTTCGCGGCCGTCTCCGGGTTCATCCACGCCGGGTTGCTGTGCGCAATTTCAGCCAGCCATTTCACGGCGGCGGTGCGTGACTGCTTGTGCACGTTGAGCTTGAAGGTGGACAGGATCAACTCGTCATCCTTCATGGTTTCGTGCCAGGGGATTCGCTTGAAAGTGGGCATGGGGTTGAATCCATAGTCCGCCCACTGATCCACCCGCACGTTGATGATCCGGTTGCCGGTGGGAAAGCCCACGTAGTTTTTACCGTCGCGCTTGACCCCGATGGCCTTGCCATTCTTGCTGATGGTGCCCGCCTTGTCCACCGCTGCACCGCTCATATCGGCGGCCGAAAGTTCTTTCTTGTAGAGTCCGTATTCGGCCTGGATCTCGCGTCCGGTCTTGTCTGACACCTTGCCCGTTTTGGGATTGAGTTTGCCGTAGATGGGCCAGACACCATGCTGCTTGAGGAAGTTCAAGCCACCCG
>DAITMI010000130.1:0-5922 GCA_036835225.1 Rhodoferax sp.
GCTCAGACCCGTTGCTGCTATTCGCCGATCTCCCGCCGCGGTCAGGTCAGTGCCCATAGCGGTCGGTCACGAATGCCAAGAGCGGGCTTTCAAAGTTCCGCCCAGCAACCAATGTGGGCGTTGAAGCGAGCCCAAGGTTACCCTTTCAGAAGCTTGCTCAGAAAGGCTAGGGTGCGCTGCCATGCATCTTCTGCGGCTGCGTTATTGCTGGCACTTCTATCGCGGTCGAAGCGATGTTCCGCGCCAGCATACTGGTAAAACTCATGGGGAGCCTGTGTCTCAGCCAGGATTTTGTCCAATTCAATAGCCTTCCCAACCGGCACGGTGGAATCGTTAGTACCGTGAAGTATCAGAACGGGAGCGCTCTTCGCACTAAACACTTGCTGGAATCGGCTAAGTGACGTATCGGTTCCCGCACCGCTCAGCGCCCCGTAGTACGACACACCGGCCTGTACTTGGTCGGTAGCGGCAAGCCAGAGCGCGAAATAGGAACCGTTCGAAAATCCGATTGCACCGAGTTTTTTTCCGTTGACTTTGTTGTTGCTCCGTAACAGTTCCAGACTAGCCACGAAGTCTGCGTAAATTGGCTGCGCGTAGGTTGTGAATGTTAGTTGGCGAGTTTTCGCCTGAATTCCGTAGGCCTCAAGAAATGCGGGAACCAATACCACATAGCCTTCTGCGACTAGCCGCTTGGCATATTCCAAGTCTCCGGATTGCAGCCCGCCGCTGGTATGTAGCAGCAATATTGCGGGGTATGGGCCAGGACCATCCGGCATCATTAGCTGGGCGTCCATGTTCTTGTTCACGCCGACTTTAATTGTCGTGAAATCCGCCAACGCCGGCCCCGTGAATAACGCCCATAAGATACTGGCGACAACAGCCACTTTCAGCTTGTCAGTCATGCCTATCGTCATCAACAATCCTTTGAGTAAAAACGCTGTCGGAGCATACCCAATATACCGGACAACGGGACGCGGCCCGGACTGGCAGGTATTGGTCGTCAAGAGCCATTCGCAGTCGCATTCGCAGACGCTATGACCGGTTACGCTGCACTGCCGAAGTAGACCTCGATCCAAAGCGGCCCATGACGCTCCAGCCCCAATCCTGTCGCGCATAAATCACGGGCCACTTGAACCATTTTTCACAGCCCTGTCGCTGGTTATTTTGGCAAGCCTAAGGGGAAGACTGTCAGAAACAACTACGCCACCGAGCTACCTTCGCGACTCAATAGTGGTAGCGCAACTGCGCGATCAGAATCGCATCACCCTCAATCTTGTAAACCATCCGGTGTTCGTCCGTGATGCGTCGCGACCAAAAACCCGATAGGGCGTGCTTCAGCGCGCTCGGGTTTTCCCACGCCAGCAAATGGCTCGCGCTGCGTTTCACGGACCAATTTATTGATCCGCTCAACGCCTTGACCGGCATTCAACTTACAGTTTTGTTTCAAATCACTTGCTTGACTTACGCAATTTCCACGCGGAAAGTCCAGCCTGAGCGCAAAGCCTTAAAATCATCCCCATCCAAGGAGCGTTGCAGCGGGCCAGCAGGCCCGTCAGGCTTGGATATTCCCAACGACGCTCACCTGAATTTTGTTACCCACAGGTGAGTCGCATGTCCGATATTGTTGTTCCCCCCATGAAATTAGCCGGCTTGGAGCCGGTGACCATTGGCGCCGTCCATGCAGCAGAGGACAGCGCTGCAGGCCTGGCCCCCAGCGCCACCTTTGTCAACATTGGTGAGCGCACCAACGTGACCGGCTCCAAGGCCTTCGCGCGCATGATTTTGAATGGCGAGTACGAGCAGGCGCTGAGCGTGGCGCGCCAGCAGGTCGAAAACGGCGCGCAGATCATCGACATCAATATGGACGAGGCGATGCTGGACAGCCAGGCCGCCATGGTGCGCTTCCTGAACCTGATTGCCTCGGAACCCGACATCTGTCGCGTGCCGATCATGATTGACTCCAGCAAATGGAGCGTGATCGAGGCCGGGCTGCGCTGCGTGCAGGGCAAGCCGGTGGTCAACTCGATCAGCATGAAGGAAGGCGTGGCGCCCTTCAAGCAGCAGGCCAAACTGCTGCGCCGTTATGGCGCGGCGGCGGTGGTAATGGCGTTTGACGAACAAGGCCAGGCCGACACCTATGAGCGCAAGATTCAGATTTGCGAACGCGCCTACCGCATCCTGGTGGACGAGGTGGACTTCCCGCCGGAGGACATCATCTTCGACCCCAACATCTTCGCCATTGCCACCGGCATTGACGAGCACAACAACTACGCCGTTGATTTCATCAACGCCACGCGCTGGATCAAGCAACACCTGCCGGGTGCCAAGGTGTCGGGCGGCGTCAGCAATGTGAGTTTCAGCTTCCGCGGCAACGACCCGGTGCGGGAAGCCATTCACACTGTGTTTTTGTACCACGCGATTCAGGCCGGCATGGACATGGGCATTGTCAACGCCGGCATGGTCGGGGTCTATGACGACCTGGAGCCCGAGCTGCGCGAACGGGTGGAAGACGTGGTGCTGAACCGCCGCCCGGATGCCGGCGAGCGCCTGGTCGAGATTGCCGACAGCGCCAAGGGCGCGGCCAAGGATGAAAGCAAGAAGCTGGAATGGCGTGGCACCGCCGAACACCCGGCCACGGTCGAGCAGCGCCTGAGTCACGCCATGGTGCATGGCGTCACCGATTTCATCACCGTCGACACCGAAGAGGCGTACCAGGCCATTCTGGCCAAGGGCGGGCGGCCTTTGCATGTGATCGAAGGGCCGCTGATGGCCGGCATGAACATCGTCGGCGATCTGTTTGGCCAGGGCAAGATGTTCCTGCCGCAGGTGGTGAAGAGTGCGCGGGTGATGAAGCAGGCGGTGGCGCACCTGATTCCCTACATCGAGGAAGAAAAACGCCTGGACGAGGCCGCCGGGCGTGATGTTCGCACCAAGGGCAAGATCATCATCGCCACCGTCAAGGGCGACGTGCATGACATCGGCAAAAACATCGTCACCGTGGTGCTGCAATGCAATAACTTTGATGTGATCAACATGGGCGTGATGGTGCCGTGTCATGAGATTCTGGCCCGCGCCAAGGTGGAGGGCGCGGACATCGTGGGCCTGTCCGGCCTGATCACGCCCAGCCTGGAAGAGATGCAGTACGTGGCCGGCGAGATGCAGAAGGACGACCACTTCCGGCTGCGCAAGATCCCGCTCATGATCGGCGGTGCCACCACCTCGCGCGTGCACACTGCCGTCAAGATTGCGCCGCATTACGAAGGCCCTGTTGTCTATGTGCCCGATGCCTCTCGCAGCGTGAGCGTGGCGCAAGGCCTGCTGTCCGAGCAGGCTGCCCACTACATCGCGGAACTCAACACCGACTACGAACGGGTGCGCCAGCAGCACGCCAACAAAAAGCAGACACCGCTGTGGTCGCTGGCCAAGGCGCGTGCCAACAAGACACCAATTGACTGGGCGCACTACACGCCCACGCGACCGAAATTTCTGGGTCGGCGCGTCTTCAAGAATTTTGACCTGAACGAGTTGGCTCGCTACATCGACTGGGGCCCGTTTTTCCAGACCTGGGACCTGGCCGGGCCGTTTCCCGCCATTCTCAAAGACGAGATCGTCGGCGTAGAGGCCACCAAAGTGTATGCCGATGGGCAGGCCATGCTCAAGCGCCTGATCGAGGGCCGCTGGCTCAGCGCCAATGGCGTGATCGGTTTGTACCCGGCCAACTCGGTGAATGACGACGACGTCGAGTTTTACACCGATGAGTCCCGCACCGAGGTCGCCATGACCTGGTACGGCCTGCGCCAGCAAACCGAAAAACAGGTCATCGACGGCGTCATGCGGCCCAGCCGCTGTCTGGCCGATTTTGTTGCGCCAAAGGGCGTCGCAGCGGACTACGCCGGCATGTTTGCGGTCACCGCCGGCATCGGTGTGGACCAACGGGAAAAGCGGTTTGAAGACGCACATGATGACTACTCGGCCATCATGCTCAAGTCCCTGGCCGACCGGCTGGCCGAGGCCTTTGCCGAGTGCCTGCACCACCGCGTGCGCACCGACCTGTGGGGCTATGCGCCGCAGGAGGAGTTGGCGCCGCAGGCGCTGATTGCGGAAAAGTACCAGGGCATCCGCCCGGCGCCGGGCTATCCGGCCTGCCCCGACCACAGCGTGAAGAAAGACATGTTCGCGTTGCTGCAATGCCAGGACATCGGCATGGGCGTCACCGAGAGTCTGGCCATGACCCCGGCGGCGAGTGTCAGTGGCTTCTATCTGGGCCACCCCGCCAGCAGCTATTTCAGTGTCGGCAAGATCGGCGGCGACCAGCTGAAAGACCTGGCGGCACGCCGGCACATGAACGAACAGGCGCTGCAGCGGCTGTTGGCACCGAATTTGTAGGTTTACGCACCGTTACAAACTGGACATGTGGCTTTGCTGCGTTTGGTTTACCTTTGGGCCTGCCCGACCTGAGGCGACAACCGTTAGGTAACGACGACCAACTTTTTCAGACCCGTTCGGGTCTGTGCCAAGGAATACACCTCATGAGCGCTGCGCCTGAACCCGCCAAATCAACTTCACCGGCCAACAAGCCACTGTGGGCCGCGGTGGGCGTGCTTGGTGTCGCCGTGCTGGCCATGGGCGCAGCCCTGATCAATATCCAGACCCGGCCCGAAGAACCCCGCCTCGCGGTGCTGTCCGCCGTGGCGCCTGCGCCCACCCAGGCCGTTAGCGCCACCCCGGCGCCTGCGTCGCCGACTGACAACCGCCAGGTCGCAACGCCAAAGAAGGCGCCAGCCCCCACCAATCATGCGCCAGAAGCTATTAAATATGTAGCAAAGAAGGCCGAAAAACCAGCGGCCATGACCGGCACAGTCAATCACTCCGTGGTTCCGGCGAGCCGACCGATCTGTGCCAACTGCGGCACGGTTGTGTCCGTCACACCGATTCAGCGCGACGGCACCGCCGGTGGCGTGGGGGCCGTGGCCGGCGGGGTTCTCGGCGCAGTGGTCGGCAACCAGGTTGGCGGCGGCAACGGCAAGACACTCGCCACCATCCTGGGTGCCGTGGGCGGCGGCGTTGCCGGCAATGCCGTCGAGAAAAAGATGAAGAAAGAAACCGTGTACCAGGTGCAGGTGCGCCTGGAAGACGGCAGCACACACACGACGGAGCAGGCCACCCCCGCCAGGGTCGGGGCCAAAGTAATCGTTGACGGCAATACCCTGCAACCGGCCAGCCGATAAGACGGCGCATGCCGTGCCGCGCCTCAAGGGAGGTCGTGCGGCAACACGAAATTCAAGAGGCGCGCAGCGCCCGTCTGTATTGCATGGCCTCGGCCACATGCGTGAGCTGGGTGCTGTGCGCGCCGGCCAGATCGGCGATGGTGCGGGCCACTTTCAGCGCGCGGTGCGTGCTGCGGGCTGACCAACCCAGGCGGGCGGCAGCGAGGTTGAGGAACTTGACCGCAGCCTCGTCCAGCAGCACATGCGCATCGATTTCCTGGCCCTGCAGGGCCTGATTGGCCTTGCCCTGGCGTGCCATGGCGCGCTCACGCGCCGCCGTGCAACGCGCACGGATCGTGGCGGTTGATTCGCCCAGTTGGGCCTGTAGCAAATCCGCCGGCAACACGGCGGGTACTTCCACATGCAGGTCAATGCGGTCAATCAACGGTCCGCTCAGCTTGCTCTGGTAGCGCGCGACCTGGTCGGGCGTACAACGGCAGGCTTTTTGTGCGGAGCCCAGATAGCCGCAAGGGCAGGGATTCATGGCCCCGATCAGCTGAAAACGGGCCGGAAACTCGGCCCGCCGTGCCGCGCGTGAAATCGTGATGGTGCCCGACTCCAGCGGTTCGCGCAGCGCCTCCAGCGCGGCGCGCGGAAACTCGGGCAATTCATCCAGAAACAGCACGCCATGGTGCGCCAGTGAAATTTCGCCCGG
>DAITMI010000131.1:0-5883 GCA_036835225.1 Rhodoferax sp.
GGCCATGATTTCGGCGTGGGGGCCACCGGCCTGCTGGGTATGGCCCTGGCCGAGCACCGTGTCGTCAGGCCCCCTCAAGACGCAACCTACCCGCGGGTTGGGTACGGACAGGGGAATTGCGAGCCTGGCTTGTGCCAGTGCATTGGCTAGATTGCGTTTGAGGTGCATCCGGGATCATTGGTTTTGCAAGATCGAACCCGACCTGCGGTATTGACCACGACGGAGCTGGATCGATTTGTGACGGACATGATGAGTATGCCGTTGGGCGTGCCGCTGGAGGTCATTTTTGCCCTCGGGAAACCACTGCCGTTGAACAAAAGATAGCCCTCGCTGAATGCGGTGGTTCCCGGCGTGCTGGCCGAAATGTCAGATGACAAGGCGTCGTGGCTCAAAAGAATTTCGTCAGTGCCCGCGTCGTATTGCTCATTCCAGTTGTTGTCCAGGTAGACGAACCAGCCCGACGTCCACCCGGTCGTGGCGTTATTCGCCACTATATAGGCGTTTCGGCCGGTTTTTAATGCTGCCGACTTGGCCGTGCCGCTGGCCACGATGAAATTGCTGACCGCATCCGAGAGGTTGGCGTTTTTTCTGATCTGCTCGAAACTGGGTGCCGCCACCAGCATTAGAACGGCCCCGATGGCGATGGTCACCATCAGTTCGATCAGGGTGAACCCCTTCAAGCAGGAGGCCCGGCTTGGCCCTTGACCGTGGAGGCTGGCGGGCATGGCCAGATATTTGTTCTTCATTTCCAGCAACGCGAAATATCCGTCCCAGTGCATCTTTTACGCCCCTGGGTATCGATCGCCATCAGCGTGACCTGCGGATCGTTGAAAACGTCCGCATGAGGCTGGGCAAAAACTTCAATGCAGTCGCGTAACCCGGGCGTGACGGAGTTCACCGGCTGACAGGCTTGTGCGCCAAACTGATGGCTGCTTTGTGCTCGCACTGATCCAAGGTAGTTTTTAAAAGGCGTCGCATCCGCCGTGGCATCGATGGCAAACGGGAGGTAGGTATTGCGCTGCGTCATGTAACGCTCCTCCTGCTGCAACAGGTTCAGCAATGCTGCCCGGGCATCGGCGCGCTTGCCCTTGCGGATCTGGTCGGTGTACATCGGATAGGCAACCGCAGCGAGAATCCCGATGATGGCGACCACGATCATCAGTTCGATCAGCGTAAAGCCTTTTTGGCGGACGGTGCGAATGGTGTCAAGGGCTTCGTTCATGGCGCGGCTTTTTTGGTTTGGTAGTTGTTAATCTGGCGCCAGCTGAGTCTTCCAGTTTGGTAACTCTCGCTTCCAGTGACGGTGCTCACGCCAATGCTCTTGCTCCCGCTGACGACGATGCCTCCTTTTTGAGTTGCCGTGCGTTGGCCTGTAGTGTCGGTTTTGCCCAGCGTTGCACTGCCCAGCATTAATACCAATGGCGGCGCCAATATGCCGACCGTCGATTCTTCGGTAATGCCACTTCCTGTAAGCGGGTCAAGCACGTACAACTTCCCGCCACCTTCGCCACAAGAGCCCTTGGTAGGATAGATGGAACCGAACAACAGCTTTCCGAATGCACCTGTAACTCCGCTCACCTGCCGTTCGCCTATCGAAGCGTCCAAGTCTACATACCAGCCTGTCTTGACGTTAGGCGTTGTCGTTGGGGGAGCGCCCCAGGTGAAGACGGGAACGGTCACGGTGCCTGTGGTAGAAATAGCGCCGATTTGCAGCGCGCTGCGCCCAGGGACCTGAACCAGGCGGTTAGGGGTGGGGTCCATCACGGCGTAGAACGAGGCTGTCGGGGCCAGCGGGACGCTGGTATCGGATGATTCCAGAAATTTTCCCGTGCCAAATGCCACAACCTTGGTGCCGTTGTATGAGTTGATGATCTCCGGGGTGCCTGTGATCGGCTGAAGTGATGTACCGTCTGCGGCTTTTGCCACATACATTGGCGCACGCGTGCTGTCGGTGGAACTTAGCCTGATTTGATTGAATTTGTTGAAGTTGGTCGTGGCGTCGACGACCAGCGAGCCGGTGCCGAATTCTGAAAAATCCAGTTTCCATAGGTTGCCCTGCAGATCACCCGAGTACAGTGCATCGACAGCGCCAGTGTTGAAGTTCTGGACGCTGTTAAAACCCACCAGGCCTTTGGCCATGGTCGTGCTGGTCTGCGGCAATTCAATGCGCCAGAAGTTAGTGCCTTCAACCCAGCCCTGGGTTGCAGTGGGGACAAAGCCGAGGTCGAGGAAGAAAAGCGAGGGATTTCCGCTAGTGTGCGCAAAACCATCCGGTGCGTAATTATTGACGCCACTCGCGACCACTGCGAGCCATTTATAGCTTGGCGTCGTGGAATTGCTGGCGCTGACACGGAACTTCAGAATCCGGGGCGCGCCGATGACATTGCCCATGGCCGGATGGTCGCGCTCGGTAAATTCCCACAATGCATTGTTTTTGGTAAACGCTTCGGAATTGGTAACGTCGAGCGCGTACACACCCTGCGCGCCACCGCCCACACCGGACACCAGCGCCGTACGCCATTTTCCGCCAAAGTAGGCGTCGGCAACAGCTGGCGTGGCATCGGCAAAGCTGTTGTGGTCATAGTCCTGGTCCGGCAGCAGCTTCAGTCGCCGGGAAAGGAAGCCCGGCACATAGGCAAATGCCTCTTTGCCATTCAGATCGTAAAAAGCGTGCAGCATGCCGTCGTTGGCGTTGACGAAGACCACGGGCTTGCGACTCTTGTTGGCATCGTAGAAGGTGCGGTAATCCGCGCCAGAGGTACCTGAGGAAGGCGTGCCCAGGTAGACCAGGCCGCTGTTGATGATATCGCCCAGCACGATGTCGCGGGGGCGGAATGTAGCCGTCGGGTTGGCGGAAGAGATCTCGTCGCGTTGATCACCGCGCAGGTATTTCACGCGTTTGTCGCCCAAGGTATCAACCACGCCGGCTGGCGTGCTGTTCAACGCGTCCTTGTGCGCTTGCACCAGATCATCCCACAAGAAAGGCGTGGGCGAGTCGGTGCCCTGGCGCCCCAGGGGGGGGCCGATCACGATGTTTCGGTTGACGCCGTGGTCGATTTTGGTGGCGGTGGTCAGCACTTGGCCAGCCTCCCAGATGGGGGTCGACCCGATCACGATGCTGTTATCCGCGGACAAGGAAAGTGGGTACTTGATGACCCGCCCGCTCCAGTAGTTGGCAACCGGGTTGAAGCGGGCCTGGAACACCCCTGCAGCTTCGGACGATGTCAGCCGCTGGGTGGATATCGCGCCGCCGGCAATACTGCCGGTTTCTTCCACTACGCGGGCAAAGACCTGGGACAGGGAGTCAAGGAATTTCTTGGCGTCGCTGACCAAAAAGTAATTTTTGGCGTCACCGTCGCCGCCCACCCAAAGCACATTGCTGCCAGGCGTATACGGATTGCCTGTGTTGCCCGCAGCCCTGTCGTCATAGCCGCCGTATTTGGCTGCCAGATAGAGTTGTTGCGTACGCCGGAAGGTGGGGTCGTCGCTCGCGCGCCTTTCGTTCACATCGATAGCATAGGTTTTTACCCGTGCTTTCGGATGGCTACTATTGAAGGTCTGGGTATTGGCCCAGTACGCCAGGCCGGCCAGGTAATAGGAGCCGCCGGTGGCGCCGGTGTCCATGGTCGCCATGGCGCTCAATGAAGATGTCTTGGTGTTGCTGGCAAGGTTGGACGTGACTTGCGCGCGGCCCATGCTGTCGGTGTAAGGCACGCCTGTGCCGCTTTCAAAGCCGCCGACCACGTTGGTCCAGAACGGCACATCCAGAGCCGGGCTGGTTTCCGCCGCGCTGGCAAAGTCTTGGTTCGTGGTGTTCGTATTGCCCGGTACCGATCGGTCGGAATGGGTGAACACGTCCGCGATGGTGACGATGCTGTTGCGAAGGCAGCTCGGTGAATCGCCGGAGATGTCAGTGAACCCGTTAAAGGGGTTGGTCCAGCTGCGGTAGGCCGGGTAATTCTCTGTCACGGTTCTGTCGGTGGCGGTAACTCCGGCCAGGCCGCTTATAGCCGCGGGGGTGGGGCTTTTGCCTTGCAGGTAGCGCAGGGCTTCGTAATACAACTCGCTCACCGGGTCCAGCGTTTTATACCGGCCTACGGTTGCCGGATTCAGGGTGCCGAACTTGTTGATATACATGGTGGCGCCGCTTCGGGCATAGCCTTGATCGCCATAGGTTGGATCACCGGACTGCGGATTCTCGATAAAAACCCCGGTGTTCGCATCCCATTCCTGGCGCGGGTTGGCGCCCACCAAATTGAAGTTCTGGTCAAACGTGCGGGCACCCAGGTACTTCAGGGGGGCGCGCATCACGCCGCCGTAGCGGGCTCTGCTGTCGTCTTGCAGGTAACTGAAAACTGAAACACGCAGGCTTTCGGCATTCATCTGGAATTGGCCCACCGGCTTGTATTTGCCGTTGGGGTAGCGAAAACACAGCCCATGCCACTCCCGTGTCTCCGGGTCGTAGGTCATGAGCCGGTTGGTGGCGCTGTTGGGATCGCAGACCTTGTTCCGGAGTTCGTAGTAGGTCTGGTTTCCGGTCGAGCCGATCAGGAAGGGGTGGCTGCTGGATGTGGCTGCGGTTCCGAACGGTGCGTCACAGGTGCTGCTGGCGCTGGTGTCTTTCGCTTTTGCAAAATACACCCGGTTCTTGCAATTGTAAATCCAGAGGCCTGCATCGCCGATCTTGTTGAAAAGCGCTGTTTCGACCAGATCAGCCGCTGCGGCCTTGGACACCCATTTTTCGCTGAAATAGTCGGAGCTTTTGTAAAACGAGTCCGGCAGATAGGCCCGCTCCACAATGGTTTCTCCATAGCCGCTGTCGCTGTCGAGCACGCGGTTACCACCTGTCAGCCCATAGCGCAGGATGTCAATGGCCGAGGAGGTGGCCCAGTTCATGAAGTTGCCCCGGAAGCCGCCACCGCCACAACTGCCGCTGGCGTTGGGCGCGCCAGACCAGTCAAAATAGTTTCCCCCAGTAATCTGCCCGTAGCAGCTGTTAGGGTCGAAATAGCCTACGTACTCCTTGGTCTTGTCATAGCTGTCCCGGTAAGTTTGCCCCACCGTGGGAAACTCCACCGACAGGGCCAGCGTCAGATTGGCCTTGGCCTTGGCTCCGTTCATGTACAGCGGTTCAGTCGACAGGTTGATCAGCGGCGGAGCCGACTGGCCGACCACCAACGTGACCACGCCTGCCGCGGTCGCAAGCAGGCCCAGCCGAAACCATCGGCGAAACTGCGCCGGAATCCTGGAGGGAGTGTTGAACATGGGGGAACTCCTATTCTTTCCGGAAAACCATCTGGACCACGGCCTGGGTGTCCGTGCGTGGGCCAAAACCCATGGCTGTGACGCGGAACAGCGTTTTGGGCGCGCCGGTGCTGCTGGTTCCCGGCGAGAGGTCGGGGATGGCTTCGATGATGTAGCGTGGCCGGAGGGCGGGCTGCACGCCCGCAGTACCGGTGGCAAAGGTGCGGGCGGTGAAATCGCCCAACCGCACGGTTTTCGCGGCGGTCGTGGCATCGGTAAAGTCGACGTCGTACCAAACCGGCTTGCCTGTGGTGTTGGGCAGGCACAAACCCAAATCCCCACCCACGCCGCAGCCGGCAGCAAAGCCCAGCAGGCTGGTCGGCGAGAAGGTATCGATACGCTTGGCCGCGCCGATATTAGGCCCACGAATGTCGAATTCGGCATCCATCAGCGCCGCCTCGGCGCCCTGGAAGGCAATCTGCCAGTCGCGGTCGTAGCGCGAGGAGCGCTCGGCCATCAACACCATCTGGCTCGCGGCCACGCCCAGCATGCTGACGATCACCAGGATAATCATGACGATGACCAGGCTGAAGCCTTGCTGCCTGGCCTTTGGCGCGCGCAGCAGCGATCGGAGTGAGG
>DAITMI010000132.1:0-5790 GCA_036835225.1 Rhodoferax sp.
ACTGACCTGTTTGGCGCAGCGTGAAGGTGATATGCAGCGTGCGCCCATCATCCGTAGCGCCCAGTGCATGCAGTCGCGGTTCACTTTGACTGTGAACGACATCATCAAGCACCAGTAACGGTGCGTTGAAGAAAACCTGCTCTGCTTCGGCCATAGAAACGCTGTGCTTATCGTTCTTTCTGGAGTTACCGTCATCCCAGTTGAACCCGCTTATCTTGCTCAGATCAATCATTTTTGTATATTATCATCATGTACATCATTAGAGCGAATTATGAATGTGGCTGTCCGTAACTGGTTCAGAAACCCTGGGGTAATCGGGGTCGGATTCCAATTAAACCCAATCTGATTCCAGCACCCCCAGCGACTCAAACAAAGCGGCCCCGAGCCGCTTTGTTTATAACAAATCAGCCGCCGGCCCCCGTGCCCTATGAGCAAGCAGCTACAAGAAAAGTAGCAACAAACAAAATCAGCGCACGCTCAATGTGAGCAGAAACGCCGCTGGCGTCAAGATCGGTACGTCATTCCAAGGGTGCAAGATGAGTAGATCCGCATCGCTCGATACCAATGCCACCGCTTGGCAAGCCAGGGCCAGCGCTAAAAACTTGGCGTCCTTCACGTCTCGGCACGCGCCATCAGCCACTTGTTCGCTTGTCGTATCAACATCCCACTGGTGTCTATAACAACCCGCTGTCGGTCGCTCATCGCGACTCTTTCACCAGGCGCACCACGTCCTCATCCGTCAGCTCACGCGCAGCGGGCGTGAGTGCGGCATCGACCTTGGCAAAGTAGGCCTCAAACGCCTCCACTGCTGTACCGCGTTTGCGGCGGGCGTCCTGCAAATCCTGCATGTCTTGTGGCGACACCATGAACGCGGCCGTGCGCCCATGCCGGGTGATGGTGACTGGCTCGCGCTGCACGGTATCAAGCAACTGGCCGAAACGGTTTTGGGCTTCCACAGAGGTGACGGTGATCATGGCATGACTCCTTTTAAACTAGCTAATCTGTACAGTATAGCCAGAACATGATTTATCTTCATCGAGAGGACTTCAATTTCACGATCCTCTCGCCTAAATGTAATAAATCAGGCTGTAGTCCCCGTACAGTATGCTTAAGCAGCTACTACAAAGATAGCAACTCAGTGCTGCAGTTGGACCATAAAGGTTTGCGGCAGGATGACCCGTTGCCGCATGGCCTCGTCTTGCAGCAATAATTTATCGCCGGTGACCAACACCAAATCTGCGCGGGTGGCGAGCAGATCCCATAAAAACTGATCACCCGGGTCTGGCGCGCGGGGCACCGCGGTGCTGACCGGCGTCAGCACAATGGCGTGGCGAGCAAGGTCCGTCAGGATGGTGTCAATCTCCGCCGCTGACAACCCATGGAGCTTGCACAGCTTGGGCCGCACCAGCACGGCGCGGTATTCGGCCAGCAGCGCCTCCGACAGCACAAACGGAAATGCCGCAGACAGCATGCCATCCAGGATGCGCGCCACCGGCGAATCGGCATGGCCCGTGAGCAGGCCAGCAACCACAACGTGGGTATCAACGATAAAGAAGGCGCTCACGAGGCGTGGCGCACTGCACGCACTTCTTCCTGCGCCAGGATGAGCGCTTGCTCTTCGCTCAACCCACTACGCGCCCGTGCCCGGCGCACCAGGTCGAGCGCCTGCTCGCGCGACTTGATGCCATAAAAATCGAGACTTTCGTCGATCAGTTGACCTATGGTTTTGTCGCGCTGGGCCGCAGCTTCTTTCAGCGCCCGGTAGCGCGATTCGGAGAGAGTGATCGTCAGACGGCTCATGTGCAAGTCTTTCATTGGTGCTAAAGCACCAATATGCTAGCACGCAGTTGTTAAAGTTGCGATTTGTAAAAACGGGCTGTCCGTTTTGGGCTGCGACAATCCTTGTCTTTTCAACTTGGCACGGGTCTGTCCGCCCCTCAAGCACTATGCCCACCTCTTTGCCCAGCGCCGAACGCACCTTCACCCTGAGCGACTTCGACTTCGTACTGCCCGAAGCGCTCATCGCCCAGCACCCCGCACCCGAGCGCAGCGGCGCGCGCCTGCTGGACGGCACCGGGCCGGTCCCGACGGACCGCATCTTCCGTGACCTGCCCGCGCTGCTAAAAGCGGGCGACCTGCTGGTGTTCAACGACACCAAGGTCATCAACGCCCGCCTGTTTGGTGAAAAAGCCACCGGCGGCAAGCTGGAGCTATTGATTGAGCGCGTGCTGAGCGGTAACCAGGTGGCGGCCCACCTGCGCGTGAGCAAAAAGCCCGAGGTCGGCGCCACCGTCGCCTTGGTCGGTGCGCCCGGCACGCATGACAACCTGCGCGCCACCCTGCTGGGCCGCTGGCCGGATGCCGATGGCCCGCTGTTCCGCTTTGTGCTGTCCAACGACGCCGGCGACGACCCCTACACGCTGATGGAACGGCACGGCCATGTGCCGCTGCCGCCGTACATCACGCACACCGATTCCGCCGAGGACGCGGCGCGTTACCAGACCGTCTTTGCCAAAAACCCCGGCGCCGTCGCCGCCCCCACCGCCGCGCTGCATTTTGATGACATCCTGCTCGCCGCCATTGACGCCATGGGCGTGCAGCGCGCGCACGTCACGCTGCACGTCGGCGCCGGCACGTTTCAGCCGGTCAAGACCGAGAACCTGGCCGAGCACCAGATGCACAGCGAGTGGTACGAGGTGCCCGCCGCCACGCAGCAGGCGCTTGCCGACTGTCGTGCCCGCGGCGGTCGCGTGATTGCCGTGGGCACCACCACTGTGCGCACGCTGGAGTCCTGGGCGCAGAGCGGGCAGGCCTGCGGCGACACCCGCATCTTCATCACGCCGGGCTTTGACTTCCAACTGGTGGACCTGCTGGTCACCAACTTTCACCTGCCCAAATCCAGTCTGATGATGCTGGTGAGCGCCTTTGCCGGTTACGAGCACATCATGGCGCTGTACCGCCACGCGATTGAGCGGGAATACCGCTTCTTCAGTTACGGCGACGCCATGCTGCTGACGCGCCAGCGCTGACACACAAGCTGATGCATAAAAAAGACCCAACGATGAACACCTTCCAAAAGCGCACCGCCATTCGCATCGCCGCCGTCAGCCTTGTGCTGGCGTCGTTGGCCAGCCCGGTGGCCTGGTGGGTGGCGCGCGAAAGCGCCGAGGAAAGCATCGTGTCCCTGGCCACCGAGGAATCCGGCCGCTTGCTGCACCAGTACAACGCGATCGACCTGACCGGGCCGGAGGCCGCAGCGCATGCCACCATGGCCGCGAACACCATTGCGGGCGGCTTGTTTGACATCGCCGAAATCTACGACCGCAGCGGAAAGAAACTGGCCGAATCGTTGACCCCAGAGGGCCACGCGGTGGAGTCGGCGCTGCCCAAGCATGGCGCGCCCAACTACGTGGCCGCCTCCTACGAAAGCCTGAAACTGTCAGGGCAACGCTGGGTCTTGCGGGTGTTCGTGCCGCTGCGCGATTCGACCACGGATATGCGCCTGCCCATCACCGGCTATTTCGAGGGGGTGCGCGTGGTGCCGGCCTGGCAGCAGGCGCAGATCTTCGCCAGTGCCTGGACCGTGGCCTTGATGGTCGGCCTGGCCTCGTTGCTCTGCGGCGCGGCGCTCTATCCGGTGGTGGTACATCTGTCGGCGGACAACGAACGCAAGGCGCGCGAGGTGCTGGACTCGCATATTTCGATGATGGAAGCACTCGGGCGCGCCATTGCCAAACGCGACTCCGATACCGGCGCCCACAATTACCGGGTCGCCTGGATTGCCGCGAGCATTGCCGAGCGCATGGGCTTCGGCGGCAGTGCGATGCAGGCCCTGATTGCGGGCAGCTTTTTGCACGATGTGGGCAAAATCGGCATCCCCGACGCCATTCTGCTGAAACCCGGCAAGCTCGACGAGGCCGAGCTGCTCATCATGCGCACCCATGTCGCCCAAGGCGAGGAAATCGTCACCGGCATGGGCTGGCTCGATGGCGCCCATGCCGTGGTCGCCGCCCATCACGAAAAATGGAATGGCGCCGGCTACCCGCGCCAACTCGTGGGCGAGGCGATACCGCTGTCCGCCCGTATTTTTGCCGTGGCCGATGTCTTTGATGCCCTGTGCTCCAAGCGCCCGTACAAGGAACCGATGGGCTTTGAGACCGCGCTGGCGATTCTGGAGAAAGACACCGGCAGCCATTTCGATCCGGCGGTGATGGCGGTGTTTCGCCCGATGGCGCGCCAGACCTTCGATCGGCTGGCCAACAGTTCCGAGGCCGAGGCGCGGCAACTGCTGGAAGACCGGGTGCGGCAGCACTTTGATCTGTGACAGTGGCGCAAACGCCCATCGTCATGTCCTTGGGCCTGCGTTGTCTCAGCCCCCCACATCCAGGTAAACGCGCCCGGCCTCGATTTTCACCGGCCAGGTTCTGACGGCTTGCGTCGCAGGCGCGCCGGTCGGCTGGCCGGTGCGCACATCGAAACGCCCTTGGTGAAACGGGCATTCGATCTCGTGCCCTTCCAGAAAACCGTCGCAGAGCCGGGCGTTGCCGTGGGTGCAGAGGTTGTCGGTGGCGTACACCCTGCCATCAATGCGGTAGAGCGCAATGTCGCGGCCCTGCGGCGTGACGGTAATGGCGGCACCGTCAAACAAATCAGTCTCGGCGGCCACGTCGGTCCAGGTGGGTGTCATGCGCTGGCTTTCAGATCGGATAGATGATGGAGTTGGGGATCATTTCGCTATCGAAGATGCACAAGCGCTGGGCAAATTTGAGCCCCTGCGGCGTGCGCACGATCGTGTCGAGGTAGCGGCCCACGTTGAAGACGGTGCTGGGTCCGTCAAGCTTGGTGCGAAAGACCGCGTAATTCGCCTCGCAGTGGATGCCGGCCTCGTCCACCCGGTGGACGATCGGGACACCCACCACATGGCGCTGGTAATAGGGGTCGTGGAACAGCGTTTCGCGGATGCCGTAAACGCGGTCTTTCAGCATCGCTTTGCTTTCAAACGACAAGGTGGCCAGCGGAAAACCGCGCTCGTGGTTCTCGCGCGGCTGCAGTTTGTAGATGGCGTCGTCGGTAAAAAATTCAGGCCACAAGTCCCAGTTGCCAGAATCCACCGCACTGGCGTAGTCGGCATGGAGTTGGGTCAACTCAAAGTAGTCGGCAAAGTTCAGGTCCATGTTCATGCCTCCATCACCTTGCGCCAGTACGCGTACATGCCACGGATCAGCGTCTCCGTGACCATGTGGTCGGTCTCGCCCACCTCGCGTCCGCCCAGTTCGGCCAGCGCGCGATGAAAGGGCTTCTGCTCGAAGCCCTGCTGCGAGAACTCGATCACCTCGCCGTCATCGGCCGACACAAACCCGGCCGGACCAAACAGGTTGGCCTGGCGCAGGCGGCGCTGGGTCATCTCGGGCGTGTCGTCGGCAAAGCCAAAGTGGGTCCAGACAAAGTCAAACGCACCATGGCCGTCGGGCTGGATGTGGCGCGTGGACACGCTGTTGACCTGCTGCTGAAAGATGACGCTCGGAAACAGCGTGGTCATGACCGCCGTGGGCCCGTCCCACCAGGGCTCGGGCACGATGTCGAGAAAACGCGGATCTTCCAGCTGCATGCTTTCCTTGAAACTGCTGACCGCCGTCACCTGCCCGGCTTGGCCACCGGTGCCGCGCGTGGAGATCATGGCGGCATGACGGTGGTGCGCGTCCATGCGCAGCTCGGATTTATTGTCGGCGCGCCAGAGGCCGAAGGTGACAAACCAGGTGTGCAGCAGGCCGGGGTGGTAGGGGTCCTTGA
>DAITMI010000133.1:0-5716 GCA_036835225.1 Rhodoferax sp.
AGATAGACGGAAGCGTTCTGGCTTCTTGCGAACTCCATCGCAACCGTCAAACCGTTCGTAACAACATGCAGATTGTGATGGCCACGCAAGGCCTCAGCAAAATGCCGTGATGTCGTGCCAGCGTTTACCAAAATGCAGTCGCCATCGGAAACATGCTGCGCGGCAAGCTCAGCAATCGCCCGTTTTTCTCGGACATTCTCGCGCTCGCGTTCTGCGTAGCTGATGCTTTCGTAGCGAGCCCAACCCTCAGCAATAACCTCCCCAGAGACCGCACCACCACGTGTGCGCTCAACCAATCCTCGCTCATGGAGTTCGATAAGGTCACGCCGAATCGTAATAGGCGAGGTCTGAAACCTGTTGGCCAGCGCGTTGACCTCAACGACCCCACCGCTATGAAGCAGGGTAACGATTTCCTTGTGGCGAGCGGCTTTCAGCATGCGTGTCCTGTGGTGAAGATTAAACCCATTGAAAACCAGAAACGAACACTATCGAACATAGAAATCCACTGTGAAAATAAAATCATTGTCATTAAATTGACATTTAATGTTCGTAATATTCATTGAATGAACACAAACGAACAATTTAAAGCCGTAATTTTTGATCTCGATGGTACCTTGTTTGATACATTGCCTTCGCTGTCGGCTGCTGCCAACGAGGTGTTTGCGAACGCCGGTATGTGCGACGTTTCAATGTCACTCTTGCGGTCAGCGCTCAACGAAGGGTTGATGCCTATGTTTCGCCAGGCCATCGCCCTGCAATCGGTTCCTGTCGATGCGGTTGCGGCGAGTCAACTTGAAATCGAGTGTATGGCCCATTACGGGCGGCGCTGGTTGTCGACGGCTCCTTTGTTTGCTGGCGTGACAGATGCATTAGCGGCACTCAAATCACGGGGACTGAAGCTGGGTATCTGTACCAATCGGGATCCTGCCTCGACCGAGGTTCTGCTGGCAGCGACATCCATCTCCGACTCTTTTGACGCCATCGTATGCCTCGGTGATACGCCCCTTCCGAAGCCTGCGGCAGACCCTTTGCTGCTCCTCTTGAAGCGTCTGGAGGTGCCACCCGCAGAGGTGTTGTATGTAGGCGACTCCGGCATGGACGCCCGCTGCGCCCAACTGTCGCAGGTTCGCTTTGCCGCCCATCTCGGGGGCTATGCCGAACGAGCCGGTGACCTGCATCCCAACGTTCTGACTTTTGGCGGATACGAGCAACTCACAAGCTGGATTCTCGACTAACGCTCTGCTCTGTTTCCCACTGTCTGCTTCTCTTTGTCACGCCCCATCAACCTTTGTCCTTGAATCAGGAGTAATTATGAAATCATTGCCACCTCCAACCCGAGTGCTGGGCCTTGGTCTAGCGGTTTTCTTGACTGTAGTCCTCGCCGCCTGCGGGGGGGGAGAAGCGCCCGCCGCCCCGGCCGCCCCGGCTGCGCCTATCTCCAAGACGCCAGTCATTCGCTGCGCACCCTGACCCGCAGAGATCCATAACCGCCTTCCATTTTTCTACCATTAGGAGTACAAACTTATGAGCATCGATCGCCGCAACTTCTTGCGCATGAGCGCCAACACAGGCGCCGCCGCCGCCGCGCTTGCCGCGCTGCCCTTGAGCATCCGCAACGCCCTCGCCGTTGAACCCGCCGTTGATACCCGCACGATCAAGGACCTCAAGCACATCGTTATCCTGATGCAGGAAAACCGTGGTTTCGACCATTATTTCGGCACCATGAAAGGCGTGCGCGGTTTCGGCGACCGCTTCCCGATCCCGCTGCAGAGCGGCAAGTCGGTCTGGTACCAGCTCAACGGCAAGGCCGACGGCGCGCCTGACCCTACCGCGCCGTTCGACGGCACCGAAATTGCGCCATTTCATCTCGATCCGAAAAAATTCAATGCCATGCTCGCGCCCAGCACGGCGCACAGCTTCTCGGACTCGCAGGCTGCATGGAACCAGGGCAAGTTCGGCTATTGGCCGAAATACAAAAACGATAATTCAATGGGCTACTACAAGCGGGAAGATATTCCGTTCCAGTTCGCGCTGGCCGAAGCCTTCACGATTTGCGACGCCTACCATTGCTCGATCACCACTGGAACCGACCCCAATCGGATCACCTTTTTCAGCGGTTCGAATTTCAATCCCGACCTGAGAGCCCAGGGCATCAATTGCACCGATGCCGATTCGGAGCCGAACAATGTGCGTTGCTGGGTCTTGGACCCTGCTGTCAACAAGTGGCCGGTGCCGGGCTACAAGTACAAGGACACGGCGTTCAAGTGGCCGACTATTCCGGACGTTCTCGAGCAAGCCGGCATCACCTGGCGCATCTATCAGGACCCCAATGACAACTGGACCGGCGCGATGCACGGATGCCTCGCTTTCGAGAGCTTCAGAACGGCGCAACCCGGTTCGTCCATCTACAAGAACGGCATGTCGCTCTGGACGCTCGAAGACCTCGCCAACGACGTCAAGAATGGCACTCTGCCGCAAGTGTGCTGGGTGCTCCCGCCCCAAGCATTCTCCGAGCATCCGGGTGGGCCCTCCAGCCCGCTGAAAGGCAGCAACTTCACGGAGCAGGTGTTGAATGCGCTGACCGTGAACACCGACGTCTGGAGCAAGACGGCGTTCTTTTTGACCTTCGATGAAAACGACGGTCTTTTCGATCACGTACCTCCGCCTGCCCCTCCGTCATACAACGCGGACGGCACCCTGGCAGGCAAAGCCACCCTCAAGCTCGACGGCGAATACTTTTCGGACCCGATCCGAAAATACCTGAAGCCAGAAGACACGATCTCGGGCACCGTTCGTCCGTTCGGGCTGAGCGCGCGCGTTCCGATGTACGTGGTTTCGCCGTGGAGCAAGGGGGGGTGGGTCGCGTCCGAAGTGTTCGATCACACCTCATTGGGGATGTTTCTGGAAAAACGCTTCGACATCACTGTTCCGGCCATCAGCCCATGGCACCGCGCCGTCTGCGGCGACCTGACCTCGGCGTTCGACTTCGTGCAGGCGAAGGACGCAGCGTGGCCAACGCTGCCCGACACCGGCAACTACGCCGTCATCGACGCACAGCAAAAAACCATGCTGCCGTACTTCATTCCCAAGACGCACGAGCCGCTGTTCCAGGAAAAAGGCGTTCGCTTTTCGCGCAGACTGCCTTACGAGTTGCATGTCAACGCCACCGTCAAGGCCGGCATCAGCGTTGAGCTGACTTTCGCCAACACGGGCACACAGGGTGCGGTGTATCACGTCTATGACAAGATGCACCTTGATCGCATTCCGCGCCGCTATACCGTTGAAACCGGTAAAACGTTGACGGATATTTGGGACGTGTCGGCCGACAAAGGCAAGCATGATTTGTGGGTGTACGGACCGAACGGCTTCGTGCGCGTATTCAAGGACGATGCGGAAACTATCGCAAACGTAGCCAGCCCGGAATGCCGTGTCTGCTACGACATCGCAAACGGGGATGTCTACGTGAAGTTCAGCAATACCGGGGCACAGGCTTGCACGCTAACGATTCAGGACAATGCTTATGGCGGCGGATCATTGGTGGTGAAGGTCGAACCCGGCAAGGAAGTGGAGCAGAGCTGGTCGCTGCGCAAGAGTGGCAACTGGTATGACTTCAGCGTGACTGCCGACACCAGCAAGGGTTATCTGCGCCGCTTTGCTGGCCGGGTCGAAACCGGCAAGCATGGGCTCAGCGATCCGGCGATGGGGACTGCCTAAAACGTTCGGCGATGCCAAGGACAAGCATTCCGGAATGCGTCCTTGGCGTCGCCAGCGCAGCCTAAGGCAAGCCAGTGTGCGGCCGCCGCCGCAGGCTACGCCAGCGATCGTGTCAATTCCAATTTCACCCACCAGACAAGAGATTCAACCATGCCCCGCAAACTATTTATCCGAGCCGCAGTGGCAACTACGTTGGCCATCGCCGGACTGTTCGCCAGCGCGACCACCTTCGCCCAGGCGCAACACGATGGCAGCGCGGCCAAGCCCCTGCGCGTCATTCTGATCCCCGCCGATGGCGGCACCGAGGACGGTACCAAGAAGGATTTCGAACCGATCTTCGGCGCCATCAACCACTCCACCGGCCTGAAATTCGATATCAAGGTCGGACAGAGCTACGGAGCCGTGGTCGAGGCCATGTGCAACGGCGCCGCTGATATTGCCTGGTTTGGCCCGGCGAGCTATCTGCAGGCCCGCGGTCGCGGATGCGCGGAATTGCTGGCGCTGGCGGTACGCCAGGGCGCATCCGTGTATTACTCCGGCATCTTCGCCCGCACCGATGCAGGCATCAACGAGATCAAGGATTTGAAGGGCAAGAAAATCGCATTGGGTGACGTCAATTCGACATCGAGCTTCAACGTGCCGGTGGCGATGATGCTCTCGGCAGGTGTCAATCCTGCAAAAGACGCCGGCATGATCAACATGGCCGGTACCCACGCCAACGTGCTAAAGGCGCTGGCCGAGGGGCTGGTCGATGCGGGTGGTGCCTCGTTCGACTCGTTTGAGAAAGCAGTCAACGCCAAGGCGATCGATCCGGCCAAAGTCAAGGTGCTTGTGAAGAGTGCGCCGATTCCGTATCCGCCGCTGGCCATGCACCCGAAGCTGACCGAGGCCGTGAAGACCAAGCTGCGCGATGCCTTCAACAACATCGACAAACTGCCCGGCATCACCAAGGACCAGATCCGCGGCTATGGCGGCGGCAAGGTTGATGGCTACACGTCCAAGGTCAGTGAAGCCGACATGGCGGCCGCCGGAAAAATGTTCGAGCTGGTCACCGACCAGGTCAAGGTCGAGATCATGAAGAAAGCCGACAGTCGCTAAGCCAGCGCAGTTTCCACATCAGACCAGAACGGGCGGCGGCGCGATGCCGTCGCCCGGACATCCACCCAAGGCGCTTGCCATGATCGAATTCCATAACATTTCCAAGACCTGGCCAGACGGTACGCGTGCCTTGTCCGATATCAGCCTCGCCGTACCGCGTGGACAATTCTGCGTCGTGCTGGGCCCATCGGGCGCCGGCAAATCGACATTGCTGCGCGCGGTCAACGGCCTGATGCGTCCGAGCACGGGCCGAGTCGTCATTGACGGCACTGAACTGACCCCCGCGACCGAGCGCGAATTGCGTCAACGCGTGGCGATGATTCACCAACATTTCAATTTGACCTTGCGCATGAGCGTGTCCGGCAACGTGCTTGCCGGTCTGCTGCCGCAGGTGTCCATCGGTCGCGCCCTGTTGGGCTGGTTCACGCCTGCGCATCGGGCCCGAGCCTGCACACTGCTGGCCCGAGTCGGGCTGGCGCCAAAGCACCTGCAGCGCCGCGCGGGAGAACTATCCGGTGGACAGCAACAGCGCGTGGGCATTGCCCGGGCTTTTATGCTTGACCCCGAAGTGGTTCTGGCCGACGAGCCGGTCGCCAGCCTGGATCCGAAGATTTCGCGCGACATCCTGACGCTGATCCGCGATGCGGCGCGCGAGCGCAACACCTCCGTCCTGTGCAGCCTGCATCAGGTGGACCTGGCGCGTGAGTTTGGCGATCGTATTGTCGGCATGCGCGACGGCCGCATCGTGTTTGACGGCACACCCGCCGAATTTACCGACGCAGTCGTGGAACGCCTGTATGCCGGCGCACACTGGGAAGACGTCGCCGCACCCTCCGACGCCGAAGAAAATACCTTGCCGCAGGGATCGTTGCTGCCGGTTGCTGCTTGAAATGTCCACCATGAT
>DAITMI010000134.1:0-5672 GCA_036835225.1 Rhodoferax sp.
TCCAACGGCATCTACCCGACCGATGCCGCGTCGCAAGTGCACTACCTGTGCGAAGACTCGCGCACCACCATTCTGTTTGTGGAAGACGATGAGCAACTGGACAAGGCGCTCGAAGTGCGCGACCAGTTGCCGGGCCTGCGCAAAATCGTGGTGTTTGACATGGAGGGGCTGCGTGACCTGGATGATGCCAACATCCTCAGTCTGGATGATCTGCGCGCGTTGGGCCGCGCCTACCTGACGCAGCACCCGGACGAACTGCAGCAGCGCGTTGACGCCTGCCAGCCCGAGGATCTGGCCATTCTGGTGTACACCTCCGGCACCACCGGCAAGCCCAAGGGCGCCATGCATCTGCACGCCGGGCTGGTCTATACGGTGCGCGGGTTCAACACGCTGATCGCGCAGGACGAGCGTGACGAGCGCATGTGCTTCCTGCCGCTGTGCCACATCGCCGAGCGCATGGGCGGCGAGTACTTTGCCTTGTACACCGGCACCAAGCTCAACTTTGTAGAGAACCCGGAGACCATTCCCGAAAACGTGCGCGAGATCGCGCCGACGGTGTTTACCGGCGTGCCGCGCGTGTGGGAGAAGTTCTATTCGGGCGTCATGATTTCCCTGAAAGAGGCCGGCGCCCTCCAGCAAGCCGCCTACGCCTGGGGCATCGGTGTCGGTACCGAGATTGCCAACAAGGTGCTGGCAGGGCAAGCGGTGAGCGGCTGGCTCAAGCTCAAGTTCAATATTGCGCAGTGGCTGGCGCTGAACAATGTGCGCAAGCTCATCGGCATTCACCGGGCCCGCTTTCTGGTCACGGGTGCGGCGCCGATCTCGCCCGACTTGGTGCGCTGGTACCTGGCCCTGGGCGTGCCCATGCTGGAGGTGTGGGGCATGACGGAAACCTGCGGTGCGTCCACCGGTGTTCCCGCTGAGCGCATGCGACCCGGCTCGATCGGGCCGGCCGCCAGCTTCAATGAAGTCCGGCTTGACCCCGCCACCGGCGAGATTCTGGTGCGCGGCAAGAACGTGTTTGCCGGCTATCTGAACCTGCCGGAAAAAACCGCCGAGACCATCGACCAGGACGGCTGGCTGCATACGGGCGATGTGGGCGTGATGGATGCGGACGGCTACTTCCGCATCACCGACCGCATGAAGGACATCATCATCACCGCCGGCGGCAAGAACGTGACCCCGAGCGAACTGGAGAACGACCTGAAATTCTCGCCCTACATCACCGATGCGGTGGTGATCGGCGACAAGCGCCCCTACCTCACGGCGATCATCATGATCGACCAGGAAAACGTGGAGAAGTTTGCCCAGGACCAGGACGTGCCCTTCAGCAACTATGCGTCACTGACCCGGTCGACCGAAGTGCAGGCGCTGATTCAAGCCGAGATCGACCGGGTCAACCAGAAGTTCGCCCGGGTCGAGCAGATCAAGAAATTCTTCCTGCTGGAAAACCAGTTGACGGCAGAAGACGAAGAACTCACCCCCACCATGAAGCTCAAACGCAAGCTGGTCGAGCAAAAATATGCGCCCCAGATTGAAGCGATGTACCGCTGAGCGCTGAGCGCTGACCGCTGACCGTTAACCCCCCTCACCACCGGAGCAACTCGTATGAAACCCAGAATTTCCCTTCTCTTCGTTGCCCTGGCCACCGCGACCTCACTGTGCGCCGCACAACAGCAGGGCGTGAGCAAGACTGAAATGGTGATCGGCACCATCCAGGACTTGTCCGGTCCGCTGGCGGGCTATGGCAAACAGGCGCGCAACGGCATGCAGCTGCGCGTGGACGAAATCAATGAGCAAGGCGGCGTGAACGGGCGCAAGCTCAAGCTGCTGGTGGAAGACTCCGGCTACGACCCGAAAAAGGCCGTGCTGGCGGCGCAGAAGCTGGTGAACCAGGACAAGATCTTCATCATGGCCGGGCACATCGGCACGGCGCAAAACAACGCCGCCATGCCAGTGCAGTTCGAGAAGAACGTCATCAATTTCATGCCGCTGACCGCCGCGCGCGAAATGTACGAGCCGGTCCACCGCCTCAAGTTTGCGCTGCTGAGTTCCTACTATGAACAAATGCGCCTGATGCTGCCGAAAATGGTCAAGGACAAGAGTGCCAAGAAAGTGTGTGCCATCTACCAGGATGACGAATTCGGCCTCGAAGTGCTGCGTGGCGCCGAGGCGGGCCTCAAGTCCATCTCCATGGAGATGACCGAGAAAACGTCGTTCAAGCGGGGCGCCACCGACTTCTCGTCGCAAGTGGCCAAAATGAAAGCCACCGGCTGTGATCTGGTGGTGCTGGGCACCATCATCCGCGAAACCATTGGCACCATTGCCGAATCACGCAAGAATGGTTTCAACCCGGTCTTTTTTGGCTCGGTGGCGGCTTACACCGACCTGATTCACAAGCTCGGTGGCAAGGCGATGGACGGCATGTATGCCACCATGTCAGTGCAAAACCCGTACCTGGACGAGGCCTCACAGCCGATCCGGTTCTGGGCCAACAAATACAAGACCAAATTCAACGAAGACCCGGCCGTGTTTTCCGTTTATGGCTACACCATCATCGACAACCTGATCCGCGCCGCCCAGAAAGCCGGCCCCAATCTCAGTACCGACAGCTTCATCAAGGCCATGGACAGCATGACCGTTCCCTCGGACATTTTTGGCGGCCCCCCCATGTCGTTCACCCCGACGAAGCACCTGGGCAGCGACATGCAGCGCCTGTCGCAGATTCAGGACGGCAAGTGGAAAGTGGTCTCGGACTACGTGAAACCCCAGTAGTTTCCCTTGCGGGTTTGCGACAGCTTGACATTTGTCGCGTGAAGTCAAAAATGCACGGTGTTCAATCTGCATTTTTGACGCCCCCTTTTTCTTTTACATGAACGGAGATCACGCATGAAATTCAAAGCCACCGTGGTACTTGCTGCATTGGCGCTGGCAAGCACAATTTCTACGGCCCAGCAAGGCGTCAGCGCGACCGAGATTACGCTCGGCTCGATCCAGGATCTGTCTGGTCCGCTGGCCGGCTTTGGCAAACAGGCCCGCCTGGGCATGCTGCTGGCCGTCGATGAAATCAACGAGCAGGGCGGCGTGAATGGTCGCAAGCTCAAGCTGCTGGTGGAAGACTCCGGTTATGACCCCAAGAAAGCCGTGCTGGCGGCACAAAAGCTGGTGAACCAGGACAAGATTTTCATGATGGTCGGCCACATCGGGACGGCGCAGAACATGGCCGCCATGCCGGTCCAGTTCGAGAAGAACGTCATCAACTTCTTCCCGATCACCGCAGCACGCGAAATGTACGAGCCCTTTCACAAGCTCAAGTACTCGTTTGCCGCCACCTACTATGACCAGATTCGCCGCGCCTTGCCCCAAATGGTCAAAGACAAGGGCGCCAAGAAAGTCTGCACCATTTACCAGGACGACGATTTCGGTCTGGAGGTATTCCGGGGTGGTGAAGCGGGCCTGAAAACCCTCAACATGGAATACGCCGAAAAGACCTCATTCAAGCGGGGTGCGACCGACTTTTCCTCCCAGGTGGCGAAAATGAAGGCCGCCGGCTGTGACCTGGTGGTGCTGGGCACCATCATTCGCGAGACCATTGGCACCATTGGCGAGTCCCGCAAGACCGGCTTCAACCCCACGTTTCTGGGCTCCAGTGCGGCCTATACCGACCTGATCCACAAACTCGGCGGCAAGGCCATGGACGGGATGTACGCGACCATGACCGTGCAGAACCCCTACACCGATGAGGCGTCGCAGCCGATCCGCTTCTGGGCCAACAAGTACAAGACCAAGTTCAATGAAGACCCGACCGTGTTCTCGGTGTATGGCTACACCATCATCAATACCTTTGCCAATGCTGCGACCAAGGCCGGTAAAAACCTGACTACCGACAGCTTCATCAAGGTCATGGACACCATGACCATAGCCCCGGACATCTTTGGCAGCTCAACCACCAGCTTCTCGCCGACCAAGCGCCTGGGCAGCGACGCGTCGCGTCTGTCACAGATTCAGGACGGCAAGTGGAAGGTGGTCGGGCCCTACATCACCGATGCGCCTGTCGCCAAAAAGTAAGCGCCATTCGCCATGAGAAAAGGCCACCTGCGGGTGGCCTTTTTTGCGCGTCATGGGTTTTACTACGCCGTTGGCCCCAGTGTGCCTTGAATCTCGATACTGGTACGGCTTCCGACGGCTCAATCAACGGCAATTCAGGACTGCGTTGGAGTTGAGTCGGCGGGGGTGGGGTAGACGCCGGACGCTCAGCGTCCTTCGGACTTTTTAATGTCGCACCCAACATCTACCCCCGCCTTGCGCTGCTGCCCGATCCGATCTGGGGGATTACTGGGGCAGCGGCGCAAACTACAGTGTCAGACGGAGACGAGTCATTCGCTGATTTCCAGCCACGGTCAAGTCAGTGCCCATTGTCGTCAGCCACGGAAAGACAGAGTTGACATTCAGTTTCGACTTGGAAAAGTGACAGCGGACATTCGAGGACCAGGCATCAACTTTCGGTTTGGCTGTCTCTTGAGCAGCGGGAGCGGGTATTGGCGACCGACAGCTTTATGGAATCTTAATGGGAAACGTTGGGCCACTACTGCGGCCTCATATCAATCTCGCGCGCAGGCGCGCCGAGAACTGGTCGAGCAGAAAAACCACGATAAAGATCGCGATCAGGATGGTCGCTACATGGTCATACTGGAACATGTCGAAGCGCCCCTTGAGTTCCTGCCCTATTCCGCCGGCGCCGACCAGACCGATCACGGTCGCCATGCGAATGTTGCGATCGAGGATGTAGAGCGTGTAGGCGATGTACTGCGGAAGCACCTGCGGCAGCACGCCATACCATAGCGTCTTGAGTTTGCCGGCACCGATGGCCTCCAGCGCTTCCTGCGGTTTCCTGTCGGCGTTCTCGATGTCTTCGGCGTAGAACTTGCCGAGAAAGCCGGCCGCGTGCAAACCCAGCGCCAGCACGCCGGCGATCGGTCCGAAGCCATAGGCCAGTACCAGAAACAACGCGACGATCAATTCCGGCGCCGAGCGCAAGAGGCTGATCGATCCGCGCGCCAGCGTGTAGGTGAACCGGCTCGGCGTGTAATTGCGCGCGGCCAGATAGGCCAGCGGGATCGACAGCAGCACCGACAGCAAGGTGCCCCAAATCGCGATCTCGACCGTCTGCACCATCTTCACGAACACGGTCCACAGGTAGCCGACCGGCTTGACCAGGTACTCGATGCGCTCCGTTTCCACATCCATCTGCAAGGTCTGCAGGTTCATGCGCTGCTCGCGCCGCTCCTGCACCTCGATGTAGCTAAACCATGGAAGGTCGTTGCGGTCGAACTGGGACAGGCGCGCCACTTCCTCTTTCTCGCCGATCGCCGGCGGCCACATCGACTGGCCAATACGCGACAGGCCGCGCACTACCTGGGATTCATCGGTCAATCCAGCCAGTTTGCCAATGGCTTGCACCGTCATGGTCACCATGCGGTCCATCTCGGTTCTCTGACCTGTGTAGATCAAGCTTGCCAGCAGCACCAACACGATCAGCAAGTGCTTGGCGGTGTATGGATGGTCTAGCTTCCAGGCAAGCTGTGTGCCCGCTGTCGGTACGGGGATCGGTTTGATGATCATGGTGGACATTTCAAGCAGCAACCGGCAGCAACGATCCCTGCGGCAAGGTA
>DAITMI010000135.1:0-5417 GCA_036835225.1 Rhodoferax sp.
GACCCCTTGCACCCCATGCAAGTGCGCTACCAGGCTGCGCCACACACCGATCTAGCTTCGAATTATAACCGCTAGAAAATCATGAATTCATGTGCGTCAGCGACAAGAGGTCACGAATTTCAAACAGTTCACGTCGCACGAACAACAAGTGGTCTGAAGCACCAGCCAGTGACGCGTCAAGCTGGCTGTCTGTAAAGTCATCTAACTCAGAATCGCTGAGATCGATGACTTGAACGCCATCCAGGAGCAACTCGCCACTTTGTTTCTTGTCCCGCTCAGCCTGCAGGATTTCTTGCATTTTGTTGCGGGCACCACTGATAGTGAAGCCTTGATCGTAGAGCAAATCGCGAATACGCCGGATTATCAGCACCTCATGGTGTTGGTAATAGCGGCGGTTGCCACGCCGCTTCATGGGGCGCAACTGCGTGAACTCCTGCTCCCAATAACGTAGCACGTGAGGTTTGACGCCGCATAAATCACCAACTTCACCGATGGTGAAATAGCGTTTGGCAGGTATGGGGGGGAGGACTTTCTCCATTGAAATCAATGCAGTCGAAAAGAAAATTTTAAGATTACTCTAAGTCACCGCAGTCTGTAAAGCCACAACTGACCCTTGAGCATCGAATAAGCAAAAGTCGGCACTAAGGTGCTGAGAACGTGCGCTTTTCGTCCTGAATTTGTTCTTTGAGTTTGTGGCTGGCATGAAAGGTCACAACCCGACGGGCCTGAATGGGAATGGCCTCGCCGGTTCGGGGGTTGCGCCCCGGGCGTGGTGCCTTGGTACGGATCTGAAAGTTGCCAAAGCCCGAGATCTTGACGTCATCTCCCGCAATCAGATTGTCAGAGATCAGGTCAAAAAACGCATCAATCATGTCCTTGGATTCGCGTTTATTCAAGCCAATCTTCTCAAACAGCAGTTCAGCGAGCTGCGCCTTGGTCAGCGCCGGGGTTTCCAGACTTTCAACCGAGATGTCCATTCTGTCCTTGTTTCTTTTTTCTTATTCTGGAAAATGGTAACAGTTCAAGCGCGCTGACGGGCACCCAATGTGCCCACCAGCGAACTCACCACAGCCTGTACCGCGGCGTCGATTTTCTCTTCTGTCAAGGTGCCGTCATCACTATTGAGCGTCAGGCGCACCGCCAGACTCTTCTCATGGCTGGGCACGGCTACACCTTGCGGGTCTTTCGCTGGTTTAGGGCGATAGACGTCAAACAGGGTGGCATCGCGCAGCAGACCCGCTGTGGGTGCGACCCAAACGGCGGCCATCAAAGCGGAATGAGTGACCTTTTCATCCACCATCACGGCAATGTCGCGTTCCACGGCTTGGTGCTTGGCCACGGACTTAAACACGGGCACCTCGCGCTGCAGCACTGCGTCCAGCTCCAGCTCAAACATGAGGGGCGCTTGCGCCAGATCATAGGCCTGGCGCCATCGGGGATGCAATTCACCAACGAAACCAATTGCCACACCACCCAACAAGACGCGAGCACAGCGCCCCGGGTGCATGGCGGGATGCTCAGAGGGCGCAAAGGTCGGCTTGCGTGGCGCCAGCAATGCCTCCACATCGCCTTTGATATCAAAGAAGTCAGCACCGTTCTCCTTTCGCTCCCACTGCAGCATGTCGGCACTGCCGCACACCATACCCGCCACGCGCATGGGCTGATGAAAGCCTTCAACCGTGGTATCGGTATTTTTGACAGCGTCATCACGCAAAAACACGCGACCCAGCTCAAAGACGCGCACGCGCTGGGCTTTGCGGTCGAGGTTGAATTTCAAAACCTGCAGCAGCGAGCCCAGTAAAGACGAGCGCATCACGCTCATCTGGCTTGCTATTGGATTCAGCAGTTTGATGGGCGTGGGGTTGCCCGCGAGTTCATGCTCCCAGCGCTCTTCCACAAAACTGAAGTTGATGGTCTCCTGATAACCCAGCGCGGCAATAGTGCGACGCACGGCGAACGGACTGCGCTGCGCCTCGTGGCTAATTTTGGCGGTGATAGGCCCCAGCGGTGGTGTCTGCGGCAAGTTGTTGTAGCCCACCATGCGGGCTACTTCTTCGATCAGGTCTTCTTCAATTTGCAGGTCAAATCGATACGACGGCGGAATCACTGTGACGATGCCATCACTCTGGGTGAGCGGTAGTCCCAGGCGCGTCAGCGCGTCGGCACATTGCGCCTGCGTGAGCGGCATGCCGATGACCTTGCTCGCACGTGCCACCCGCAGGTTGACAGCAGGGGCAGTGGGCATATTCACCTGCAGGTCGTCGATGGGCCCGCATGCGGTGTTGGCCGTACCACAAATATCAATGATCAACTGCGTGATTCGCTCGATGTGCTCCACGGTCTGGTTCGGGTCCACCCCGCGCTCGAACCGGTGACCGGCATCGGTCGAAAAGTTGAAGCGGCGCGAGCGGCCCGCAATGGCTTTCGGCCACCAGAAAGCGGCTTCCAAATAGACATGCTGCGTGTCGTCAGACACGGCCGTCGCGGCGCCACCCATGATGCCCGCAAGCGACTCCACCTGCTGATCGTCTGCAATCACGCCAACCGTGTCATCCACCGTGACGGTGTTGCCATTGAGCAGTTCGAGCTGTTCACCGGGCTTGCCCCAGCGCACATCCAGGTCACCCTGGATTTTGTCCAGATCAAAAATATGCGAGGGGCGGCCCAACTCGAACATGACGTAGTTGGAGATGTCCACCAGCGCCGTGACACTGCGCTGGCCGCAACGCGCCAGCCGGTCCACCATCCACTGCGGTGTACTGGCTCGGGGATTGACGTGGCGCACAATGCGGCCGGAGAAACGCCCACACAGATCAGGAGCGCTGATCTTCACCGGCAACTTGTCAGTGCTGCTAACGTTGACAACGGGAAAACTGGGGGCCGTCAAAGGTGCACCGGTCAAGGCCGCCACTTCACGCGCCACGCCGTACACACTGAGACAATGCGCCAGATTGGGCGTGAGTTTAAGAGTGAACAAGGTGTCGTCCAGGTTCAGGTGCTCGCGAATGTTTTGGCCCAAGGGCGCATCGCCAACAAGCTCAAGCAGGCCACCGTGATCTTCCGATAGTTTGAGCTCACGGGCCGAACACAGCATGCCCTGGCTCTCGACGCCACGCAGCTTGCCCACCTTGATCAGGAACGGTTTTCCATCTTCGCCCGGGGGCAACTCGGCACCAACTAATGCAACCGGTACTTTGATGCCTACACGGGCGTTGGGTGCACCACACACAATATCAAGCAAAGCCGGCTGACCGACATCCACCTTGCACACGCGCAAACGATCCGCATTGGGGTGCTGAATTGCCTCCATGATCTCGCCCACAACAATGTGGGTAAACGGTGGAGCGACCGGCTTGAGTTCTTCAACTTCAAGACCCGCCATGGTGAGCGTCTCGGCAAGCTGCTCGGTGGACAGTGGTGGATTGCAAAATTCGCGCAACCAGGATTCAGGGAATTGCATAGTCAGCTGTTCTAATGAGTTGAGGGCAGAGCGTGCACTTGCAGTGCTGCGGACTGTCCCGCAAAGTCTTCTTATTGAAATTGCGACAAAAAGCGGATATCGCCATCAAAAAACAAACGCAGATCATTCACACCGTAGCGCAACATGGTGAGCCGGTCCGGCCCCATACCAAAAGCAAAGCCGATGTATTTTTCCGGGTCGAGCCCCATGTTACGAATCACATTGGGATGGACCTGCCCTGAGCCCGCCACTTCCAGCCAGCGGCCAGCAAGCGGGCCACTCTGGAACTGAATGTCAATCTCGGCACTCGGCTCGGTGAACGGAAAAAAACTGGGGCGAAAACGTAACACCAAGTCATCCGACTCAAAGAAGGTACGGCAGAAATCAGTAAAGACAAATTTGAGGTCTTTGAAGCTGACATTCTCCCCCACCCACAGACCTTCACACTGGTGGAACATGGGCGAATGGGTGGCATCGCTATCAACACGGTAGGTGCGACCAGGGGCGATGACGCGAATCTCGGGCATGGTGCCTGAAAAGAGCCCCTCGTTGGCCTGCCCAACCTCAGCGGCGGCACGGTGCTGTTTGACATGCTGCACCGCATGGCGGATCTGCATCGGGCTGGTATGGGTGCGCAACAGGTTGGGGGCACTGGCGGAACCACCTTCGACGTAGAAGGTGTCGTGCATTGAGCGCGCAGGGTGGTCCTCCGGCGTGTTCAAGGCGGTGAAGTTGAACCAGTCGGTCTCGATTTCGGGGCCCTGTGCCACTTCAAAACCCATCGAGCCAAAGATAGCCTCAATACGCTCTAGCGTGAGCGACACCGGGTGCAAACCACCCTGCCCGCGCTGACGACCCGGCAAGGTAACGTCCAGTGCTTCGGCTTCGAGTTGCGCCTGCAATTCGGCGTCGGCCAGCGCCTGGCGACGATTAGTTAATGCAGCTTCAATGGCCTGCTTGGCGAGGTTGATGGCTGCGCCGCGCGACTTTTTCTCGTCCACCGGCAGGGCGGCCATGCCCTTCATCAGTTCGGTGATGCGGCCAGACTTGCCCAGAAATAATGCTTTCGCATTTTCCAGGTCGGCGGGGGTAATGGCCTTCTCAAAGGCAACTTTGGCGCTGTCAACGACGACGTTCAACTCGTTCATAAATTCTCTTGTAGTTCCGACATAACTTGAGTACAAGTTAGTCTTCTCTGAAACTGCGTTTTCATTGAAAAAGGGCTAGCGCTTTTTCAAGCCCTAGCCCTTGTTTCTATTGCATAAATCGCTATCATTACGATAGCAATCCACCGTGAACTCAAGCAGCCAGTTTGGCCTTGACTTGCTCCACGATGCCGGCAAATGCAGCCATGTCATGAATAGCGATATCGGACAAAACCTTGCGGTCAATCTCAATGTTCGCTTTCTTCAGACCGTTGGCAAACTGGCTGTAGGTCATGCCACACTGACGAGCAGCAGCATTGATACGGGCAATCCACAACTGACGGAAGACACGCTTTTTAGTACGACGGTCACGGTAGGCATATTGCCCAGCCTTCATTACCGCTTCTTTGGCGACGCGGTAAACATTACCGCGGCGACCGCGAAAACCTTTTGCAAGGGCTAAAACTTTTTTATGGCGGGCGCGAGCCGTTACACCACGTTTGACGCGAGGCATGTGATTACTCCTTGTTCGTCGTTAATTAAATACCACGGCCGGGCAACATCTGTGCCATGTGACCCATATTGGTCTCATGTACAGCAGTCGTACCGCGCAATTGGCGTTTATTTTTGGTGGTCTTCTTGGTCAGAATGTGACGTTTGAAGGCGTGACCGCGCTTGACGGTGCCACCTGGACGGACGCGGAAGCGTTTTTTCGCCGCGCTCTTGGTCTTCATTTTGGGCATCTTCATGCTCCTTTTTCATTGTGCTCGTGAGGCGTCTGCAAACTATTTGCAGCCTTGTTGGCCCCGAGC
>DAITMI010000136.1:0-5201 GCA_036835225.1 Rhodoferax sp.
CGGTCCTGCTCGGCCTGGCTCAGGCGCGCAAACAGCGGCAGCACCTCGGCATTGCGAAACAGCGGCTGGTGGCTCAGGTGGCGGCGCAAATGGTCGGCCGCCTCGCGGATTTCGCGCTCACCGGGCAGGAACACCAGAATGTCGCCACTGTTGTGCACATCGCGCCACAACTCGTCCACGCCGTCGGCGATAGCACTGTTCAGGTCGTAGTCACGGGATTCCTCAAACGGCCGGTAGCGCTGCTCCACCGGGAACATGCGGCCCGACACCATGATGACCGGCGCCGGGCCATTTCTACTGGCAAAGTGGTCGGCAAAACGCTGGGCGTCGATCGTGGCCGAGGTCACGATGATTTTCAGGTCGGGCCGGCGCGGCAGGATCTGGCGCAGGTAGCCCAGCAAGAAATCGATGTTCAGGCTGCGTTCATGCGCCTCGTCGATGATGATGGTGTCGTAGGCTTTCAGCAGCGGGTCGGTTTGCGTCTCGGCCAGCAGAATACCGTCGGTCATCAGTTTGATCGATGAATCGCGGCTGAGCCGGTCCTGAAAGCGCACCTTGAAGCCGACCACATCGCCCAGCGTGGTTTTCAGCTCGTCGGCAATGCGCTTGGCCACACTGCTGGCGGCAATGCGGCGCGGCTGGGTATGGCCGATCAGCTTGCCCTTCCCCGGCGGATAATTCAGCTTGCCGCGCCCCATGGCCAGGGCGATCTTGGGCAACTGAGTCGTCTTGCCGGAACCGGTCTCCCCGCACACAATGATGACCTGATGCGCTTCGAGCGCGGCCATGATCTCGTCGCGTTTACCCGACACGGGCAGGGATTCGGGGAACTCGATTTGTAGGGGCGGAGCAGTCAAGGCAATAACTTCGTAGAGAATCGGGGATTATCCTCGTCCCTTGTCCCCTTAATCCGTCACCCGTTTGCATGTCCTCTGTTTTCAACTTTACCTTTGTGCCCTGGTTCCGTTCGGTGGCGCCCTACATCCACAAATTTCGCAACCAGACCTTTGTGGTGGGTATCGCCGGTGAAGCCATTGCCGCCGGCAAGCTGCAGCACTTGGCGCAAGACCTGGCGATGATCCAGAGCATGGGGGTGAAAGTCGTGCTGGTGCACGGTTTTCGGCCGCAGGTGAACGAGCAGCTCAAGGCCAAGGGGCACACGCCAAAGTACTCCCACGGCATGCGCATCACCGATGAGGTGGCGCTGGACTGTGCGCAAGAAGCGGCCGGCCAGTTGCGCTACGAGATCGAGGCGGCCTTCAGCCAGGGTCTACCCAATACCCCCATGGCCGACTCCACGGTGCGGGTGATCTCGGGCAACTTCATCACGGCGCGGCCGGTCGGCATTGTGGACGGGGTGGATTTTCAGCACTCGGGCCTGGTGCGCAAGGTGGACACGGCAGGTATCACGCGCACGCTGGATTTTGGTGCCATGGTGCTGCTGTCGCCCTTTGGCTTTTCGCCCACCGGGGAGGCCTTCAACCTGACCATGGAAGAAGTCGCCACCTCGGTGGCCACCGCCTTGCAGGCCGACAAGCTGATTTTTGTGACTGAAATTCCGGGCATTCGCATCCACCCGACGCAGCCCGAGGGTGCCGACAACCCGATCGATACCGAGCTGCCGCTGGCTGCCGCCGAAAAGCTGCTGGCCGCGCTGCCCGGGGCCCACCAGCCTACCGACACCGCGTTTTACCTGCAGCACTGTGTCAAAGCCTGCAAAAGCGGCGTGGAGCGGAGCCACATCATCCCGTTTGCGGTGGATGGCGCCATTTTGCTGGAGGTGTACGTGCACGACGGCATTGGCACCATGGTGGTGGACGAAAAACTGGAAAGCCTGCGTGAAGCCACGGTGGACGATGTGGGTGGCATCCTGCAGCTGATCGAGCCGTTTGAGCAAGACGGCACCCTGGTCAAGCGCAGCCGCACCGAGATCGAGCGCGACGTGGGTAACTACACGGTGATCGAACATGACGGCGTCATTTTTGCCTGCGCCGCCTTGTACCCTTACCCGGAGAGCAAAACCGCCGAAATGGCAGCGCTCACGGTGTCACCGCAAGTGCAGGGCCAGGGCGATGGCGAGCGTGTCCTGAAGCGCGTTGAGCAACGCGCCCGCGCCGCGGGGCTGGACAGCATTTTTGTACTGACGACCCGCACGACGCACTGGTTTCTTAAGCGCGGCTTTATCCTGGTCGATCCGGACTGGCTACCCGAAGCACGCAAGCGCAAATACAACTGGGACCGTAAAAGCCAGGTGCTGGTGAAGAAATTGGGCAGTGCCTGACCGGCTTGCGGCTGGCTAGCCGTGTTGTAGAACCGCCGGATTCAGCGACGTTTGGCTTGCCACCAGATCAGCGCCAGTGCCAGCATGGCAACCGCGCTAAAACACAAAAATGACCAGTTGGCAATGGAGCCGCCCAGAAAGGTCCAGTCCACCTTGGTGCAATCGCCGCCACCCTTGAAAATCATGGGTATGGCGCGCTGTAGCGGGAAGGTCTCGATCATGCCGTAGAAATCGCGGCCGCAACTCACCACTTCAGGCGGGTACCACTGCAGCCAGCTTTGCCGGGCCGCCACAAAGGCACCGAAACCGGCCGTTGCCAGCAGCAGCACCGCCCCCCCGAGGTGCAGACTTTTTCTACTGCTAGCCCCCGTCATAGCTGCAATAAGCGCTATCAAAATAAGAGCATAGCGCTGAACAATGCACATCGGACACGGCTCCAGCCCGACCCCATGCTGCAGGTACAGGCCAAACGCCAGCAAGCCGATGCAAACGGCACTGAGCAACGCGAAGACGCGGCGGGGAGAGTCGTTCAACCAGCCCGTCAACACCATGGGATCAGCCGGCGGCCGCCTCGTCCGCCGCCTTGCAGGATGGTGAGCATACCGCCTGCGATTTGCCGAGGATCTTGCGCGTGACCATCTGCGAGCGAGCGCGATGCTTGCCACATAGAAAGCACGACATGGTCGCGGCCCCAAAGGATGTTGCCGCAGTGAACGGAGAACCGGATACTTTGGATTTGTAACGCAGGCCGTCGGCCAGCATTTTAGTTTTCGTGTCAGCTTTTGCCATAACCCGTATTTTACTTCGGCTGGCACATGGCATGCTGAACCGTGGTTTTAACCTGCCAGCCGGACGGCCACCGAAAGCTTGCTAAAGTCACGCCTTTCATAAGAATTCGGAAAAGGCTCCAAATGGCACGCACTGTGAATTGCATCAAACTCGGCAAGGAAGCGGAGGGTCTGGATTTTCCGCCCTACCCCGGTGAGCTCGGCAAACGCATCTGGGAAAACGTGAGCAAGGAAGCCTGGGCCGCCTGGCTCAAGCACCAGACCATGCTGGTCAATGAAAATCGCCTGAATCTGGCGGACGCGCGTGCCCGGCAGTACCTGGCACGCCAGATGGAAAATCACTTTTTTGGCGACGGCGCCGACGCCGCGCAGGGCTACGTACCGCCCAGCGCTTGAAGCCCGTGGCGCATGGCTGAACCGGCAGCCGCCCTTGTGTTGCATGGGTGTAGGCTGCCGCAGGCATGGGCTGGGCAGAGCGCCTGGCGCGTGCTGGACACCAACTTTGATCGGGGATTCCATTTTCTGAGCACCTGGCGGGCCTGGAGAAACGACCCGCAACGGCCCCGCATGCTGCACTATGTGGCACTGACCAACGCGTCCCCTCAACTTGACGACATACTGGCCTGTGCCACGTCCTTGCCCGAACTGCGGGTGCTGACCGAACAGCTGGCACCGCAGTGGTTCGGGCTGCTAACCGGCTTCCACCGTTTGACGCTCAATGACGGCCAGGTGTTATTGACGTTGTGCGTGGGCGACCTGACGGCCCTGTTGCGGCAACAGCAGTTTGCCGCCGATTCGGTTTACCTGGAGCCAAAGCGTCCAGACGGCACCGTGGATTCGCCATGGAATATTTGGTCGATCAAGGCTTTGGCGCGCTGCTGCCGCCGCGGTACCCGGCTGGCCACCACGGTTGGCGCCTCGGCCTTGCGCGCTGATTTGACGCAGTGTGGGTTTGAACTGGAGACCAGCCAGACTGATCCGCCGATCGGGGCACTGAGCGGTCAATTCGCACCCCGCTGGACGATCAAGAACACGCGAGATCCGTCTATCGGCCGTCCGGTCGAGGTGGGAACCTGCGCCGTTATCGGGGCCGGACTGGCGGGGGCCAGCGTGGCGGCGGCGCTGGCCCGGCGCGGCTGGCAGGTGCGGGTGCTCGACCAGGGCGACACGCCCGCCACCGGCGCTTCCGGCTTGCCCGTGGGCTTGGTGGTGCCGCATGTGTCGGCCGACGACTGTGCACTGTCGCGCCTGTCGCGCAGTGGTGTGCGGCTGACGCTGCACCAGGCACGCAGCCTGCTGCAGCCGGGACTGGACTGGGATGCCACCGGTACCCTGGAACGTCAGGTGGATGGTCCGGCGGGCTTGCCCGACATCTGGCACAAGGAGGCAGCATGGCTCAAGCCCGCGCAACTGGTGTGGGCCTGGCTGGCGCAGCCTGGAATCACTTTTCAGGGCGACGCCCGGGTGTCCAGCCTTCGCCAAAGCGACGATCAATGGGACCTGCTGGACGCGCGGGGCCGTGTACTCGCCCGCGCCGATCAGGTGGTTCTGGCCAACGCCAATGGCGCGATACCACTGTTTGAAACGCTGCAGACGACCCTGCCCGCACTGGGCATTTGCGTCAACCAGCTGCCGGCCATGCACGGGGTACGGGGTCAGTTGTCGTGGGCTCTGCACCAGGGTGAACCTGATGCGGCCTTCCCGCTGTTTCCGGTCAATGGGGCAGGCAGTGTGGTTCCCGTGGTGCCACTCAATGGGGATTTACACAAGGGGTCGGCCTGGTTTGTCGGCTCGAGTTACCAGCCCGACAACAAGCCTGCGTTGCCGGACGAACAAAACCACGCCGCCAACCTTGAACGCTTGCACAAATTGCTGCCACGGCTAGGGCAAGTGCTGGCAAAACAGTTTGCCGCTGGCTCCGTCAACGCCTGGAAAAACACGCGCTGCGTCACCGCTGACCGTTTGCCCATGGTGGGGCCCCTCTACAAATCAGACAAGTCAAGCCTGTGGATTTGTGCCGGCATGGGTTCACGAGGTCTGAGTTTTTCGGTACTGTGCGCTGAATTGCTGGCGGCGCGCTGGGGTGGGGAGCCACTGCCGGTTGAGGCCACATTGGCACAGTCACTTAACGC
>DAITMI010000137.1:0-5191 GCA_036835225.1 Rhodoferax sp.
CACCATCTTCTGCTTCTTCGACGATGTTCTCAAGATGGGTTCGCCGGACGCTTACGAAGAATGGAGGCGTAAAAAAGCCCGCACGAAGCGGGCTTTTTTACAGGGCGGCAGGCCAATGGTGAAGCAACTTCAGACCCGCGCCGCCCGCAACTTCATCGAAAACGTCTGCAGGGCAGCAATGCCACTGGCCTCGGCGCGATGGCACCAGGCTTGCAGATCGGCCGCCATCTGCTCGCGGGTGTGCGAGCGGTGGAGCCACAGCTGGCGCAACTCTTCACGCATGATCACCATTTTGTCCAGCACCGGCGAGGCGGCACGGGCGGTAACAAGGTGGGGAATAGCGGCAGCTGGCACTTTATCGGTATCACGGTGCATCCAGCGCTGGGCGGCCTGGATGACGGCGGCGTCGGCACTGCGTGCTTTCATGGCCTGGAGCTCATCCTTGAAGGCGCTGCGCATGTCTTTGGCGTAACCGGCCATGATTTCATAGCGGTTGGATATCAGGGCTTCCAGCGTCTTCTCGTCAGCCACCGGGCGCACATCACCAAAGGCCAGTTTGGGCGGTGTCTTTTTGACCGTGGCCAAACCCACTTTTTGCATCAGGCTGATGTACATCCAACCAATGTCAAATTCATACGGCTTGACCGACAGTTTGGCGGAGGTGGGATAAGTGTGGTGGTTGTTGTGCAGCTCTTCACCGGCAATGAGGATGCCCCAAGGCGAAATATTGGTGCTGGCATCCGGCGCCTCGAAATTGCGATAACCCCAATAGTGCGCCGCACCATTGATGATGCCGGCCGCCATGATAGGGGTCCAGGCCATCTGCACCGCCCACACTGACAGCCCTGCCGCGCCAAACAGGGCCAGATCGATGATCAGCATCAAGCCCACGCCTTGCCAGGAAAAGCGGGTGTACAGATTGCGCTCAAGCCAGTCAGCGGGCGTACCATGGCCATAACGGGCCATCGTTTCCATGTTTTTGGACTCGGCACGGTACAACTCGGCACCCTGCAACAACACGGTTTTAATGCCGTGCACATGCGGGCTGTGCGGGTCTTCCGCCTGCTCGCACTTGGCGTGGTGCTTGCGGTGAATAGCAGTCCACTCTTTGGTGACTTGGCCGGTAGTCAACCAGAGCCAAAAGCGGAAAAAATGCGAGGCAATCGGATGCAGGTCCAAGGCGCGGTGCGCTTGATGCCGGTGCAAATACACAGTCACGCTGATCATGGTGACATGGGTCACTGCCAGCGTGAACAACACTATCTGCCACCAGGCCAGATTCAAAAACCCATGCGCCAGCCAGCCAAGCACTGCGTTCAGTGCAGCCCAATCAGGTAACAGCATATCTAGAAAGTCTCCCAACGATGTATTGATAATAATCAAGCATGACTCATGCCGAGCCAGCTAAGTGCTTATTTTAAGCTTTTAGGCAAAAAGATGTGCATCGGTTGGCAGATCCGGTGAAATGCCTTTCGTCGTGCGCTACCCGGCAAACAGTCCCAGCATCACCTCGCGCAGCCACTGGTTGCCAGGGTCTGACTCAAACCGCTTGCTCCAGTGCAGAGACACGGTGAAGTCGCGTAGCGGGAATGCAGGCTCGATGATGGCGTAGCCGCCTCCTTCTGCAAAACCGCGCGCAATATTGCGCGGCATCACCACCGCCAGGTCGGTGGCGCGAACGATGGCGGGCAGCACCATGAAATGTTCCGTGGTGAGGCGCAGGCGGTCCTCGAGTTGCAGCAGCTGCAAAATCCGCAGCGTGTCGGAATGGGTTCTGACCGCGACAAATTCGAGTTGCCGCAAATCCTCCAGCAAGGCGGTGCCACTTCTCTTGCGCCGGTTGAACTTCAGCACAAAGGGGTGGCCGGCGCGCAGCAATACCACATAGCGGTCCTTCAGGAGCTGCACGCGCTGCGTCTCCTTGACGGTGGGCAGGAAGCCAATGGCAAAGTCGATGCGGCCGCTGTCCAGCGCGTCGCCAATCGTATTGGCCGACAGCGCGGAAGTCTCCACCCGCACGCCGGGCGCGCATTCGCGCAAGCCCACCATCAGCGCGGGCAAGAAGCGGCTTTCGCCAATGTCGCTCATGTGGATGCGAAAGGTCTTGCGCGACTGCAGCGGCTCAAACTGGACCGACTCGTTGAACGCCTGCTCAATCGTGCTCAGGGCACTGCGCACCGCATCCGCCAGCCGGTCTGCCTTGGGGCTGGGCTGGACCCCGCCAGGCGCACGCATGAACAGCGGGTCTTTGATGAGCAGGCGCAAGCGCGTCAGGCCCTGGCTGACCGCCGGCTGGGTCAGGTCCAGCAGCTCGGCCGCCCGGCTGACATTGCGCGTGCGGTAAACCGCATCAAACAGGCGCAGCAGATTGAGGTCGATGTCCTTGATATGCATAAATCTAATATTGAATAGTTCAATTATTTTATTGATTGATGACCGGATCGCAACGACACTGCGCGAATATAAAAATACAGGGGCGACGCGTGGAAGTTTCATTCACCAAGGAAATCAAGTCTTTGGCACTGGGCGCTGGCGACACCTTCCATGGCGAAGGTATTCTGGCCATCACCAAGGCCTTGCTGCAATCGGGCGTGGCCTATGTGGGTGGCTACCAGGGCGCACCCGTCTCGCATTTGCTGGATGTGATGGTGCAGGCCAAGCCCTACATGGACGAACTCGGCGTGCACGTGGAGGCCTGCTCCAACGAAGCCTCGGCGGCGGCCATGCTTGGCGCCTCCATCCATTACCCGCTGCGCGGGGCCGTAACGTGGAAGTCGATCGTGGGCACCAACGTCGCGGCCGACGCGCTGAGCAACCTATCCAGCCCTGGCGTCAAGGGCGGTGTGCTGATCATCGTGGGCGAGGACTACGGCGAAGGCGCCAGCGTGATCCAGGAGCGCACGCACGCCTATGCGCTCAAGTCCACCATGTGCCTGCTGGACCCGCGGCCTGAGCTGGGGCGCATGGTGGATATGGTGGAACACGGCTTTCGGCTGTCGGAGGCCTCCAGCATGCCCGCCATTCTGGAGCTGCGCATTCGTGCCTGCCACGTGCGGGGCAGCTTCGAGTGCAAAGACAACGTGGCACCGGCGTTCTCCACCAAACACCTGATCGATGAGCCAGCCGGTTTTGACTACATGCGCCTGGCCCATCCGCCAGTCACCTTCCGCCACGAAAAGCTCAAGGGTGAAGAGCGCGTGCCCGCGGCGCGCCAGTACATTCTGGACAACGAACTGAACGAGCTGTTCCCCGGCAAACACGCGGATGTCGGCATCATCGTGCAGGGTGGCCTGTACAACACGCTGATCCGCGCCCTGCAGCAGTTCGGCCTGGCCGATGCGTTTGGACAGACCGATATCCCGCTGCTGGTGCTCAACGTCACCTACCCCCTGGTGCCCGCGCAACTCAGCGCGTTCTGCCTGGGCAAACGGGCCGTGCTGATGATGGAGGAAGGCCAGCCCGAGTACATCGAGCAGGAACTCGCCACCCTGCTGCGCCGTGCCGATATCCAGACGCCCCTGCACGGCAAAGACCTGCTGCCGCAAGCGGGCGAATACACCACCGAGGTGATGGCGGGCGGCCTGGCCAAATTCCTGCAGCGCTACCTGCCGCAGCACACACCGGAGTCGACGCTGCAATGGCTGTCAGGCAACCGCGAGCGCCGCGAGGCAGTGGCCAGGTCGCTGCCCACTCCCCTGCCCGCCCGCCCGCCCAGCATGTGCATCGGCTGCCCGGAGCGGCCTGTTTTTTCGGCGCTCAAACTGGCGCAACAGGACGTGGGCAACGTGCATATTTCAGGCGATATCGGCTGCCATGCGCTCGCCACGTTCGAGCCGTTTTCGTTCGGGCATTCCATTTTGGGCTACGGCATGAGTCTGGCCAGCCGGGCGGGTGTGTCACCCATGATGAACCGGCGCGTGCTGTCCATCATGGGCGATGGCGGTTTCTGGCACAACGGCTTGCTCACCGGGGTGCAGAGCGCCCTGTTCAACAATGACGATGCCGTGCTGCTGATCTTCAAGAACGGCTACACCTCGGCCACCGGTACACAAGAAATCATCTCCACGCCCCATGAGGCCAGCAAGGCCGACAGCGCCGACAAACAGCAAAGCCTGGTGCACCTGAACCAGACCATCGAGAACACGCTCACCGGCCTGGGCGTGAAGTGGATGCGCACGGTGAACACCTACGAGGTGGAAAAAATGCGCAGCACGCTGACCGAAGCCTTCACCACCGGCTTCAGTGGGCTGAAAGTCATCGTGGCCGAGGGCGAATGCCAGCTGGAGCGCCAGCGCCGCATCAAGCCCTGGCTGGCCAATTTGCTCAAAAAAGGTGAGCGCGTGGTGCGCGTCAAGTACGGGGTGGACGAAGACGTGTGCAATGGCGACCATGCCTGCATTCGCCTCTCGGGCTGCCCCACGCTCACACTGAAAGACAACCCGGACCCGCTCAAGGTGGATCCGGTGGCGACCGTGATTGATGGCTGCGTGGGCTGTGGCCTGTGTGGCTCGAATGCGCACGCTGCCACGCTGTGCCCCTCGTTTTACCGGGCGGAGGTCATCCAGAACCCGCGCTGGCATGAGCGGCTGCTGGCCACGTGGCGCCATGCGCTGGTACGGGCCTTGCAGCCGGCTTGAGAAGCACTTGACCAAATGAACCAGACCCAACCCATCTCCCTGCTCCTGTGCGCCCTGGGCGGCGAAGGCGGCGGCGTTCTCAGCGAATGGCTGATCGACATCGCCCGCCGCGCAGGCTTCGCCGCGCAGGCCACGTCCATCCCGGGCGTGGCGCAACGCACCGGCGCCACCACGTATTACCTGGAAGTGTTCCCGGTACCGGTGGCCGAGCTCCAGGGCAGGCGCCCGGTGTTCGGTCTGAATCCGCTTCCCGGACGGCTCGACGCCCTGGTCTCGTCGGAGTTGCTGGAAACGGCGCGGCAGATCGGCAATGGACTGGTATCAAACCAGCACACGCTGGTCATCACCTCGTCGGCGCGCGCCCTCACGACCATGGAAAAGATGGAGATCGGCGATGGGCGCCGGCAAGAGGCCGGCCTGCTGCAACTGGTGCGGGAAAACAGCCGGGCTCACCATGTGCTGGACATGGCAGCGCTGACGCGTGAGGCGGGCACGGTGGTGAGCGCAACCATGCTGGGCTGCATTGCCGGCAGCGGCCTGCTGCCCTTTGCCCG
>DAITMI010000138.1:0-5132 GCA_036835225.1 Rhodoferax sp.
GAAAACATCAAGTTGATGCGGGCCGTTCTGGTTCCTGCCGGCTATGAGGTGATCAGCGCCACCGACGGACCCACGGCGCTGCAGATGGCACAGGCCTCACAACCTCACTTGATTCTGCTTGACGTCTCGATGCCCGACATGGATGGCTATGCCGTGTGCAGCCGTCTCAAGGAGGACGAGTCCACCCGGCATATTCCCGTCATCTTTGTGACGGGCAAGGAAGACGCCGACGCCGAAGCACGCGGGTTTGCCGTGGGTGCTGCTGACTACATTACCAAGCCCATCAAGCTGCCAGTGGTGCGGGCCCGGGTCAAAACCCATCTGGCCCTGTACGGCCAACGCAGAAGTCTGGAGGGAATGTTCCGTGATGTGATCGAATTTGCGCCGGACGCTTTCATTCTTTCAAATACACAAGGGCACATTGTCCAGATCAACGGTCAGGCGGAACAATTGTTTGGCTACAAGCGGGCAGAATTAATCGGGTTACCGGTAGACGTATTGATCCCGCAACGTTCGCGTGGCGCTCACGAAGACGATCGCCAGGCTTGCCTTCAGCGGCCGCACAGGATGTTGATGGGCATAAGTATCCATGGCCTGCGCAGGGATGGCACCGAGTTTCCCGCCGATATCAGTCTTAGCCCGATGGAAACCAATCGTGGCCAGCTATTGATGGCCGTGGTGCGTGACGTGACCGGGCGCCAGAAAGCGGAAATGGAGCTCAGTGAATCACGCCAGCGCCTGCGTGATCTGGCGGCGCAAAACGAGGCGCAGCGGGAGGGGGAGCGAAAGCACATTGCGCGCGAGGTGCACGATGAACTGGGGCAAGTACTGACGGCGCTGCGCATGGACATGTCTTTGCTGGGCATGCAATTCGGCTCGCAGAATGCGGCGTTGCTGGAAAAGGTCCAGGGCATGAAGGGGCTGGTGGACCGCGCCATCCAGGGGGTGCGCAATGTGGCCGTGAATCTGCGGCCGACGGCGCTGGACATGGGCCTGGCTCCTGCCATTGAGTGGTTGTGCCGTGACTTTACCGAGCGCACTTCCATACTGTGCGTCCTGCAGGCACAGGAAGAAGACATTGATCTGGATGAAACACGGGCTGTGGTGATATTTCGGATCGTGCAGGAGTCGCTCACCAACATCACCCGTTACGCTGAGGCAAGCCGGGTCGACATCAATCTCGGTCGCCGCGGAAATGAACTGGGGGTAGAAGTACGGGACAACGGTCGGGGCTTTGATCTGGCCGCTGTAACCAGGAAGAACTCCTTTGGCCTGCTTGGCATGCGCGAACGGGCGCTTGCTCTGGGTGGCCGGGTGGACATTGCCAGCGCCCCTGGCCAAGGGACGGTGATTGGCGTGACGATCCCCATCGACCTTGCCACCGCAAAGGACAAGCCATGATTCGGCTGGTCATCGCGGATGATCATGCCATCGTGCGCGGTGGCCTGAAACAGATATTTGAACTCGTGCCAGACTTCGAAGTCGTGGGCGAGGCCATCAATGGCAGCGAGGTACTGCAATGCCTGCACCACGCATCTTTCGATCTCCTGCTGCTGGATCTGAACATGCCCGGCATCAGCGGGGCGGATTTGATCGAGCGCGTCAAGGCGCACAAAGCGGATCTACCTATCCTCGTCCTCAGCATGCACAACGAGCCGCAAGTGGCCGCACGCATGCTCAAAGCAGGTGCCTCCGGCTATATCACCAAAGACTGTGAGCCCGACATTCTGCTGGCGGCCATCCGAAAAGTCGCGGGTCACGGCAAATACATCGCTCCTGACCTGGCCGAAAGAATGGTGTTCGACGTGACCTCCACGGCACAGCGCCCGCCCCACAGACTGCTGTCTGACCGGGAAATGGAAGTGTTTCGCCTGCTGACCTCCGGCAAGGGGGTGAATGAGATCGCCACGCAACTGGCCATCAGCAACAAGACCGTGAGCACCCACAAGATTCGGTTGATGGAAAAAATGAACCTCTCCAGCATGGCGGACCTGATGCGCTATGCGATGGAACATCGTCTACTGGGCTGATTTTCCCCTGGACTTCGCCGCGCCTGGGGTAGGGCGTTTCCTACCCTACCCCCTACTTTTCTGACAACAAAACCGGCATCGCCTGATGGTGCCGGCACGCCGGTCTGGGCATCATCGGTCCATGACATTAAAAGTGCTGATTGTTGATGACTCGGAACTGATCTGCGCGGGTTTGGTGCGGCTGATCCAAGGCCTCGAGGGTGTTACCGCCATTCAAACTGCCTGCACGCTGGCTCAGACGCTGAAATGGCTGCGGATTGAATCGCCAACCTTGCTCATTCTGGATCCCAGCTTTCAGGATTGCAATGCCATCCAGCTCATCAACCTGATGAAAAAGATGATGCCTGACATGCTGATCGCGGTGCTTACCCACGACCCCTCTGAGTTCAACCGCAACAAGTGCACGCGGGCCGGTGCAGACTGGTTTTTCGACAAGGCCAACGAAATTGAAAACTTGCTGGATGTGGTTCAAAAACAGGCCGCATTGACTCAAACCATCACGACAACAGAAGGGCACCTCCCATGAATAACCCGTCAACAACACCCAATAGCGCATCAGCCGTGCCTCGCGGCACACCTTTGGGCACGGCCGATACCGCCATCCGCGAATTTCTCGCCTTCAAACTCGGTAGCGAAGAGTACGGCATGGACATCCTGCGCGTGCAGGAGATTCGCTCCTACGAACAACCCACCCGCATGGCCAATACCCCGGCGTACATTTTGGGGGTGGTCAATCTGCGCGGCGTGATCGTGCCCATCATTGACATGCGCATCAAGTTCAACCTGGAGCAGGTGAGCTACGACACGTTCACCGTGGTGATCGTCCTCAACATCGGCACTCAAGTGGTCGGCATGGTGGTCGATGGTGTCTCCGATGTGATCTCGCTGACCGCTGACCAATTGCGTCCCGTGCCCGAATTCTCCTCCACCATTGGCAGCGACCATTTGCTGGCCATCGGTTCGGTGCAGGACCGCATGCTGATCCTGTTGGACATAGAAAAACTCATGACCAGTGCCGAGATGGGGCTGGTTGCCGAAACAACGCATTGAAAAAGGAGACACCTATGAACAACCTCAAAATATCCACCCGCCTGATCATGCTGATCGGCATCCTGTCGGTGCTGCTCATCGGCATCGGCACAATGGGCCTGTCTGGCATCAGTCAATCCAACGACACCATGAAGTCAGTCTACGAAGACCGGTTGGTACCGACAGGCCAGATTGCCGAAATCCAGCGCCAGCTGCTGCGCAACCGGCTGGCCATTGCCGTCTCACTGATTACCCCCACCCCGGAAACCATCACCCCGGCCACCGCCGAAGTCGAGGCCAGCATCGTGACCATCGGCAAAGTGTGGGAAGCCTATATGGCCACCACGCTGACCATCGAGGAAGCGAAGATGGCCAAAAAATTCGCCGAAGATCGCGCCAAATTTATCCAGGAAGGCCTGAAGCCGGCCGTGGCCGCCTTGCGCGCCAACGACGTCAAGGAAGCCAACCGGGTGGTGGTCGAAAAAATTCGCCCGCTCTACGCCCCCGTAAATGAGGGCATCGAGGCGCTGATGAAGCTGCAACTCAATGAAGCCAAGCATGAATACGAGGCCTCTGTTGCCCGCTATGCCACAACCCGCATCGTCTCCATCGCCTCCATCCTTGCCGGGGTGCTGTTCGCCTTTATCTTCGGCATCACCCTGATTCGCGGTATCTCGCGTTCGCTGACCCAGGCGCTCGATGCAACCAACGCCGTGTCCCAGGGCGACCTGCGCCACCACATCGAGGTGCAGGGAAAAGACGAAGTAGCGGAGTTGCTAAGTTCCCTCTCCGCCATGCAGGACAACCTGGTCAAAGTCGTCTCTACCGTGCGTTCGGGCTCCGAAGGCGTGGCTACCGCCAGTGCGCAGATTGCCTCGGGCAACCACGACCTCTCAAGCCGCACCGAACAGCAGGCCAGCGCCCTGGAAGAAACCGCCGCCTCGATGGAGGAACTCAGTTCCACCGTCAAACAAAATGCTGACAACGCCAGACAGGCGAACCAGTTGGCGCAAAGTGCCAGCAGCGTGGCGGTCAAGGGCGGCGAAGTAGTGGCTCAGGTGGTTGAAACTATGAAGCACATCAACGACAGCTCGAAGAAAATCTTCGACATCATCAGCGTGATTGATGGCATCGCCTTCCAGACCAACATCCTGGCCTTGAATGCAGCGGTAGAGGCGGCGCGCGCCGGTGAGCAGGGTCGCGGCTTTGCGGTAGTAGCCAGCGAAGTGCGCAGCCTGGCGGGGCGCTCCGCCGAAGCCGCCAAGGAAATCAAGGGCCTGATTGGCGCGAGTGTGGAGCGTGTCGAGCAAGGCACGGCGCTGGTCGATCGGGCTGGCGTCACCATGACCGAGGTGGTGGGCTCCATCCGCCGCGTGACCGACCTCATGGGCGAGATCAGCGCCGCCAGCAACGAACAGGCGCAGGGCGTAGCGCAGGTGGGTGAAGCCGTCACTCAAATGGACCAGGTGACGCAGCAAAACGCGGCATTGGTGGAAGAAATGGCCGCCGCCGCCAGCAGTCTGAAGTCGCAGGCACAAGACTTGGTCGGCACTGTGGCGGTGTTCAAGCTGTCGTCAGGGGATTCACGCCATGACAGCGTGCTACCCGCTGCCGGCATGGTGCGTGCGACGACTCCAAAGAACCTGGCCTTCAAGGGCATTGAAAAACGTGTCAGCACTGGCGTCAGGAGCGCACCAATGAAACCGAAGGCGCTTGCTCAATCCCAAGCACCCAAAGTTTCGAAACAGGGCACCCCTTCGGGTGGTGATGACGACTGGACCAGCTTTTAAGAACCTGCAACAACCTGCTTGTGGATAATTATGGAAAACCCAAATCCTCAAAGTGAGCCTGATACGAACATTGCTTATCACGTCAATGCATTGCATGAGATGCGAGACGAGCTGGTCAAGACCTCGCTAATGCTGCAAGACTACCGATTCCATATTGATGCAGTGCAGCGCCATGCGGCAGCGGAACACGCAAAAGAACTGATAGAAAAAGTCAAACCCCTGCCCCGGTGACGCTGCTGCCCCTCTTCGGAGGAGTAGCGGGTGGGAGTTTCGATTATGAGTA
>DAITMI010000139.1:0-5099 GCA_036835225.1 Rhodoferax sp.
CCATCACGTCAAAGTGCACCAGGTCGGCCCCGGCGGCCTCAATGGCGCGAACCTCTTCGCCCAGACGGGCAAAGTCGGCGGACAGAATCGAAGGCGCAATGCGGAGGGGGCTTGACATGGTGAGGATGCTTATGAAGAAAGGGATCAGCGAGCGGTCGATTTTTTCGGGCCCGCTGCTGCGTGCATGCCGGCCAGCTGCGCCAGCGTGCAGCCGGCCAGGTCCGGCAGGACGCAGAGCGCGCCTGAAAAGTCATGGTGCCCGGTGAAAGAATTCTGGGTGATGATGGTGGGCAACCCCGCTGCCGCGGCGGCCCGCAATCCGTTGGCTGAATCCTCAATGGCCAGACACGCGGCTGCGGGCAACTTCAGCCGGCTCAGCGTTTGCAAATACACCTGGGGATGCGGTTTTTTGCGGGGTGCGGTCGAAGCGTCCTCGATCACGACAAAAAACCGCGCCCAGTCCGGCCCCATGGCACAGCGCAAGAGCGCGGAAATATTGACCGGCGACGTGGTTGTTGCAATGGCCAGTCGCAGGCCCTCGTCGTGCGCCTGCTCGATCAGCTTTAAAACGCCTGGCCGCAGCCGCACGGCGCCGTTGTTGACCATGCGTTCGTAAGCCGCTGTTTTCTGGTCGTGGATGCGCTGCACGATCTCGGTGAATGCAGCGTTGTCGATGATCTTGAGGTCGGGCTGAACCTGCCGCCAGTAATAGGTGATGCGCTCCTTGCCCCCCGACACTTCCAGCAGCCGGGTGTACAGGGGCACGTCCCAGCGCCAGGGCAAGCTCTCCTGCGCAAACGCTTCGTTGAATGCGGCCAGGTGCGCCAGTTCCGTGTCGGCCAGCGTCCCGTCGACATCAAAAATCAGGGCCTGGAGACCGGCGGTGTTCATGGCTGCGCCTTCACTTGCTGGAAGACGCGACTGGCGCGTATGTCCCGCTCTTCAATCGTCGTCAGGTCGTCCACGGTCAACACCCGGTCGCGGTCTTCAAACAGACGGCTCGCCTGGCGCAACCGGGCCCGTTCCAGCGCATTGCGGGCACTGCGCGCATTGGCAAAGTGCGGCTGGCCGATACGCAGCGTCAGGTACTCTTCAAACACCTGCGCAGCGCCCTGGCCAAAGCGGTAATTCTGGTCGCCCAGCATCTTTTGCGAAATCTGCATCAGCTCGCCCACCGCATAGTCGGGAAAATCAAGGTGGTGGGCAATGCGTGAGCTCATGCCCGGATTACTCTGAAAAAAAGTGTCCATGCGGTCCTTGTAACCGGCCAGGATCACCACCAGATCATCGCGCTGGTTTTCCATGACCTGCAACAGGATTTCGATGGCCTCCTGGCCGTAGTCGCGCTCGTTTTCCGGGCGGTACAGGTAGTAGGCCTCGTCAATGAACAGCACGCCGCCCATGGCCTTTTTAAGCACTTCCCGGGTCTTGGGCGCCGTGTGGCCAATGTACTGGCCCACCAGGTCGTCACGCGTGACCGCGACCATATGGCCTTTGCGCACATAGCCGAGTCGGTGCAATATTTCAGCCATGCGCATGGCCACGGTGGTTTTCCCGGTGCCGGGGTTGCCGGTGAAGCACATGTGCAAGGACGGCGCCTGGGCTGCCAGACCCAGGTTCAGCCGCAGCTTGTCGATCACCAGCAGCGCGGCGATGTCACGGATGCGCGCCTTGACCGGGGCCAGCCCGACCAGCGCGTCGTCCAGCTCCTGCAGTACTGGCTCCACATGGGAATGCGCCAGCACCTCGGCGACCGTGCGAGCGGCCGCCAGGGAGTTGTCACCGGGACCGCTTTCGGTGACGGCTTGCGCCGCCACCTGACCGGGAATCGAATACTTCGGTGCGTTCATGATCGAAAAGTTCCTTCGCCAGTCAGGTCTGCAAGACTACAACGACACGCTCAATAGCGTTCGCCTTCGGGCTTGTCGGTCGCGTACGAGTGGATGGTGTAGCGCATCGTTCGGCCATCGGTCTCATGGCGCTCCAGGCGGAAGCCAGGCTCTTTCTTGGGGCGGTTAACAATGTAGGACATGGTCACGCTCTCCACACCACGCACGGCACTGAAAGCCGTCACGCGGATGTAGTGGTTCGGGTACGTCTTGCGGCAGTTGTTGATCTCCATCAAGATGCCGGCCGGGTCCTTCATGTCAAACATCGGGTTGCCGAACATTTCCCAATAGGTGTTGCGCGGGTGGGGGTCGTCGGTGTATTCGATACCGAGCGACCAGCCTTTGTCCAGCGCGTACTGCACCTGTGCGGTGATCTGCACATCGGTCAGGTCTGGCAGAAATGAAAACTGGCCTTGCGTAACGCGGCCGCCGAGATTGGTCATCATGGTTATTCTCCTGAATGGGTTTTAGGCGCTGGCTGTAGGGGTTGCCACAAAGTCGGGGCTGTCGGTGGATGCGTAGTTGAAGGACACATCCTTCCAGGTGGCCAGGCCGGCTTTGAGCGGGCCGCACCACTTGGCAGCGTCCTGCAAAATCTGCGGGCCTTCGTTCCAGATATCGCGGCCTTCGTTGCGCGCCATGATCATGACTTCGAGTGCGGTACGGTTGGCAATCGCACCGGCCTGGATGCCATCCGGATGACCGATGGTGCCGCCGCCGAATTGCAACACCACGTCGTCACCGAGGTAGTGCAGCAACTGATGCATCTGTCCGGCGTGAATGCCACCGGAGGCAACCGGCATGACCTTGTTCAGCGACGCCCAGTCCTGCTCGAAGAAGAGCCCTTTTTCGAGTTGCACCGGGGTGTGGGTGTCGAGCAGGGTGTCGTAGTAACCACGAATCATCATCGGGTCGCCTTCGAGCTTGCCGACCACGGTGCCGGCGTGGATGTGATCGACACCCGCCATGCGCATCCATTTGCAGATCACGCGAAAGCTCATGCCGTGATTTTTCTGGCGCGAATAAGTCGAGTTGCCGGCGCGATGCAGGTGCAGAATCATGTCGTTCTTGCGTGCCCAGACCGCCATGGACTGGATCGCGGTGTAACCGATCACCAGGTCGATCATGATGATGATCGAGCCCAGCGATTTGGCGAATTCGGCACGTGCGTACATCTCTTCCATGGTGCCGGCGGTCACATTCAAGTAGTGCCCCTTCACTTCACCGGTAGCAGCAGACGCCTTGTTCACCGCGTCCATGCAGTACAGGAAACGGTCACGCCAGTGCATGAAAGGCTGCGAGTTGATGTTCTCGTCGTCTTTCATGAAGTCCAGACCGCCCTTGAGCGCTTCGTACACCACGCGGCCATAGTTACGGCCAGACAGACCCAGTTTCGGCTTGGTCGTCGCGCCCAATAGCGGACGGCCAAACTTGTCCATGCGCTCGCGCTCGACGACCACGCCAGTGGCCGGGCCCTGGAAAGTCTTGAGGTAAGCAACAGGGATGCGCATGTCTTCCAGGCGCAACGCTTTCACAGCCTTCATGCCGAACACGTTGCCGATGATGGATGCGGTCAGGTTGGCAATCGAGTTGCCTTCAAACAGGTCAATGTCGTAGGCGATGTAGGCAAAGTACTGAGCCTCGGTGCTGGTACCGGGGCCGGTGTTGGGCACCAGGTCCACGCGGTAGGCCTTGGCGCGGTACATCTCGCAGGCGGTCAGGCGGTCGGTCCAAACCACGGTCCAGGTGGCGGTCGACGACTCACCGGCGACTGCGGCCGCACATTCGTCTGCCTCAACACCGTCTTGCGGTGTCATGCGGAACATCGCCAACACGTCGGTATCCTTGATCGCGTAATCAGGATCCCAATAGCCCATCTTTTTGTAAGGAATAACGCCGGCGCTGTATCGCTGCTTGGCATCGGTGATTTGTGTGTTGCCCATCGCTTTGCTCCTGTTCAGTTAAGGGAAATTGCGTAAAGCCCAGACTATAAGAACTAACTTAAATAAGGTAAATTCAATAATAGTGTGACTTTAATTAAGGTAAAGCTGAATGAAAAACGCCACCTTCCGGCAGCTGCGGGTTTTTAATGAAGTCGCCAAGCATTTGAGCTTTTCAAAAGCGGCAGAAGCGCTTCACCTCACACCGCCAGCCGTCACCATGCAGATCAAGGAGCTGGAGGGCCATGTCGGCCTGCCACTTTTTGACCGCGGCGGCCGGAAAATCAGCCTCACCACCACGGGCGAATACGTGCTGGTGTACGTCCGGAAAATTCTGGCGACCCTCAAGGACGCCGAAGACGCCACCGCACGGCTGCAAAAACTGGAGATGGGCAGCCTGACCATCGGCATGGTCAGCACAGCCACCTACTTTCTCCCGCACTTGCTGGCAGAGTTCAAGCGCGAACATGCGGGCATCGAAGTCAAGCTGGTGGTGGGCAACCGCCGCCAGCTGGTGCGGATGCTGGAGCTCAGCGAGGTGGACATTGCCATCATGGGGCGCCCGCCCGAGCAAATGGCAACGCGCGCAGAGCCCTTCGCCGCGCATCCTCATGTGTTCATTGCCGCACCAGACCACCCCCTGATGGCCGCGGGGGAAGTAACCGTGGCCGGCTTGCTCGGCGCGCCGTTCGTCATGCGCGAGCAGGGCTCGGGAACCCGCGCGGCGCTGGAGGAATTTTTCCAGCGGCAGCACGTTGAACTGAGCGTGGCCATGGAAGCGGACAGCAACGAGATCATCAAGCAAGCCGTCATGGCCGGCATGGGCATCAGTTTTCTGTCTCTGCACACCCTGGGCCTGGAGCTGGACAACGGACTGCTCAGGATGATTCCGGTCGAGGGCGCGCCGGTGGTGCGGCGGTGGAACTGCGTGCACACCCTGGCCAAGATGCTTTCGCCGGCCGCCGAGTCCTTTCGCTACTTTGTGCTGGAGCGTGGCGAGGGATTTCTGGCGACACAGTTTTTGCGCCACTGGAACCCCATGGAGGGGCTCTCCACCGGCGCAGACTGACCGGGCCAGGTTGAGGACTGCCGGTAAAACCCGAAAGCCGCGGGTTTCTACCAGCCAATTAAACATCATCCATCATTAATATAAGCAAGTGCTTCTATTTATGCACGCCAGTTTTATCTCATGGCCGGTCAGATTTAATTTTTAAAGGTATTCCATATGAAAAAATTCGCGACGCTGCTTGCCAGCATGCTGTTGGTGACA
>DAITMI010000140.1:0-5098 GCA_036835225.1 Rhodoferax sp.
TCAAAGCCCAGTTCGCCGCCGACCCAGGTGCTGCCGCTGTTGGCGAAGGCTGCGGGAAGGGCTGCGCCGGCAAGGGCCAGGGCAAATACGGTTTTACGAAACAACATGATCAAACTCCTTTACTATCGATTGCAAGGTGTGGTTCCAACACTTGGAGCCACTGCGATGCAAACTCTGCATCACAGTTGTTAATGTAGAAAACCGGCTGCGACGCCACCCTGACCCGCAGATTACGAATCCGTTATGTACGATCAAGGCTTCTTTTGAAAATTCTGGTGGTTGAAGACGAACCCAAGGCTGCCGACTACCTGCGCAAAGGTCTGACGGAAAACGGTTATGCGGTTGAAGTGGCCCACAACGGCACAGACGGGCTGCATGCGGCTGCCAACGGCGACCATGACCTGGTGGTCCTGGATGTCATGCTGCCAGGCATTGATGGGTTTGCCGTTCTTTCGGCGTTGCGCACATTCAGGGAAGTGCCCGTGCTGATGCTCACCGCCCGCGGCAATACGGATGACAAGGTGCGCGGCTTCGACCTCGGCGCCGACGATTACCTGGTCAAACCGTTTCAGTTTCCGGAGTTGCTCGCCCGGGTGAAGGCGCTGCTTAAACGCGGCCAACCCGCGGCTGTGGAGCAGGTGCTCCGCACGGCCGACCTGGAGATCGACCCGGTACGCCACCGCGCAACCCGGGCTGGCCAGCGTATTGACCTGTCAGCCAAGGAGTTCGCCCTGCTGACCCTGCTGGCCCAGAGGACGGGAGATGTGCTGTCGAGAACTCAAATTGCCTCTTTGGTCTGGGATATTCACTTCGACTCGGACACCAACGTGGTGGAAGTGGCGATCCGGCGGCTGCGCGCGAAAATTGACGACCCCTTCGACGTAAAACTGATTCATACCGTGCGCGGCGTGGGCTACGTCCTTGAGCGCCGGGACGCGTTGTGACACGGGGCTGGCGTTTCAGCTATTGGTCCAGAAACTCACTGGCCACGCGCATCGCGCTGGCCAGCGCCTTTTTTGGCTTTCTGATGACTGGCGGCGCGATTGTTGCCGGATTTTATGCACTGTCACACCAGCTTGATGCACGTTCAGCCGCCGAGCTCCTCGGTAAACGTGACCTGCTGATGCATGTGTTGTCCGAAATTCCGTCCATCGAAGCCATCGCCCCGAACCAGCACCGCTTCGGCGATTTGCTGATCGGTCACGATGACCTGCACCTCGCGCTGGTGGACCCCGTCAGCGGGAAAATCCTGACGAGCTTTTCTCCGATTGCCACACAGTCCGCGTCTGCGCCGGATGCCTTCCCGGTCAGCTCAACGTCCATCCAGTCATGGACGACGGCAACCGGCGAGCGGCTGAGTACGCTTCGCGGAAGCAGTCCGGTTGCCAACGGGATGACTGTGCAGTACTACCTGTCGCTGGACCGAAGGCACGACCGCCGTCTATTGGGGGGATTCATCAAGACAACTCTGGTGGGCTGGCCGCTGTTGCTGCTCGTCGTCGCGCTGGGTGCCTGGCTCAACGCGCGCACCAGTCTGGCGCCGCTGCGGCGCTTCCATCGGCTGGCGGCATCCATCGGAGCAAAGTCGCTCAGTCAGCGAATATCTTCCTCCGGTCTGCCACCGGAACTCTACGAACTCGCAGAAGAGTTCAACCGCATGCTGGAGCGAATTGACTCAGGCTACCGACGGCTGCAGGATTTTTCGGGTGAGCTCGCTCATGAAATGCGCACGCCGATTGCGACACTCATGGGAAGAACGCAGGTGGCGCTGTCCCACCCCCGCACATGCGCTGAGTTTCAGGAGGTCCTGGAAGGCAACGTCGAAGAACTCGAGCGCCTGTCTCGCCTGATCTCCGACATGCTTTTCATCGCCCGCGCCGACCACAATGAAGACCCGTTGAATCACGAACGGGTAGAACTTGCCCGGGAGGCACAACGGGTTGCCGACTACCTGTCTCTGATCGCCGAGGAACGCGGCTTGGCCGTGGAGGTTACGGGTACAGCCGTCGTCATGGCTGATCGTCTGCTGGTGGAGCGCGCAATCACCAACCTCGTGTCCAATGCGATACGTCATGCCGTGGCTGAATCGAAGATACGTCTGGCAATCAGCACAGGAGACAACGGTGTCACGTTGGCGGTGACCAACCACGGCGACGTCATTGCCCCGGGACATCTGGAGCGGATTTTTGACCGCTTTTACCGGATCGATTCCGCGCGTGCCAGGCTGGACGGCGGAACGGGGCTGGGCCTGGCGATTGTGCGCTCCATCATGCTGGCCCATGGCGGGCAGGCGATGGCGCAAAGCCGCTCGGGTGGTGAGGTGACTTTCATGCTGATATTCCCGATAGCTCATGCCGATCGGTCAAAACTGCGCTGAAGTCCTGCATGACGAGCGGCTTGGAGCCTGTGGCGGTGCCCGCGACACCGGGAAAATCAAGTTCACAGGCAGGACTTCAGTTGGCGTTTTTGTCAGTGCCAACCTCGATGACCAAGTCGGAGACATAGCGATGCGGCGGCACTTCAAGGTTGCTGGGCGCCGGAACGTTGCGGAACACACGACCTGCCAGGTCGAAAGCCGACCCATGGCAGGGACAAAAAAAGCCACCCGGCCACCCGGCACGCAAGTCGGTCGCACCGGCATCGGGGCGATACGCCGGTATACAACCGAGGTGCGTGCACAACGCGACAAACACGCCGATCTCGGGTCGGATGGAGCGCTGCGGATTTTCGGCGTAGTCGGGTTGCTGCTCGCGTCGCAGCGAAGCCGGATCAGCCAAGACATTTAGCAGATCGGGCGACTGCAAGCGCTGCTGCTGAGCCGCGCTGCGTCGCAATATCCAGACGGGCTTGCCACGCCACTCGACGGTCATGAGCCGCTCTTCCGGCAAACCCTCGATCGACACCGTCACCGCCGCGCCAAGCGCCTTGGCGCGCTCGCTGGGGGAAAAGATGAAACGAAGGGAACCGCAGCGGCGACGATGCCCGCGCCGCCGACACCCACTGTGGCGAAGGTCAGTTGACGGCGATGCGCATCGGGCGCACACGGAGGGGCTAGCAAGATGTCAGACATGGCGAATCCTTTCAATGGGCTTCTCATCTCGACGACGACGCCGGCCATGATCCATGAAGGGTTCAATAATTCGCCAGACCATGCGAGTAACAAATCGACACCTCATGCAACGTCGGCGAGTTCGATCAAATCCAGAAGTGCACCGGTCGCGACGTTCGAGTCCAAATCGCATCGACAGTTCCGGGAATCGCGAACGTCGCTACCCGGCTGTTATCCAGCAACGCCAGGCTCGGCGGAACACACTGTCTATGCCCGCGTCTCCATGACATAACCCGCGCCTCGAACCGTGTGCAGCAGCTTCACTGGAAACGGGTCGTCAATCTTTTGCCGCAACCGCCTGACTGCGACATCAACTACATTGGAGTCACAGTCGAAATTGATATCCCATACCTGCTCCGCCAAAATGGTGCGAGAAAGAACTTGCCCTTGCCGATGAAGAAAAAGGGCAAGAAGCTTGAAGTCTTGCGCGGACAAGTCCAATCGTCTTCCTGAACGGGTGGCTCTGTGCCTGACCAGGTCCAGCTGCAGGTCGCCCAACTGCATGACGGTCAGGTCTTGAACGTGCCCCCTTCGCAGCAAGGCCTGAACGCGCGCCAGCAGTTCCGGCAAAGCGAACGGTTTGACCACGTAGTCGTCTGCGCCCATCTGGAGCCCTTTGACCCGGTCCGCCACCGTATCGCGTGCCGTTAACAAAATAATCGGAAAATCTTTCTTTTCACGCACCGCTTGCAGAACACCGAAGCCATCAATTCCCGGGAGCATGACATCCAGCAGCATGAGGTCGTAGCTACCCTCCAGTGCCATATGTTTTCCAACGATTCCGTCGCGCGCGATGTCAACGACAAACCCAATTTCGACCAGGGCTTGCATAACATGGTCCGCAAATTTTGGTTCATCTTCGACCGTCAGAATTCTCATTTCTCGCAATATTCTGGTTTGCAACTTGTGCTGCAGGCCGGTCGTTCATCAACATGAAGCACTGAGCAGAAACCGGGAGCGATGACTGACGTTTGCCCAAGCAGCCTATTGACCGTCGGCGCGGATTTCATGCGGCGAGTGCAAGATGAAGGGTGTGCCTCGCGCGGAAGGCCCACTTTGGACCCACCCGAAAGGAATCGAGCACGGTCGACTTGGCCGTGGCGAAGAACATGGACTCCTGCAGGTTATGACGTTCAAACGCTCTTCGCTGGTTAAGCGATCGGCGTCGCAAGTCACCTTCTGAGTCGCCGCCACTTCGCTGCGATCGCCCGAAGAGCGTGACGGCGCGTTCCAGGTCGGCCAGGGCTGCGTCGCTCAATGCCGGAATGGCACGTGGAGCCGCCAAGCGAATTTGTACGATGAAGGGATTGGGTCCCACGACCAGGCCCCATGGCCTTTTCCCCTCTGCGGGGTCTACCGCCAAGGCCTCGAGCTTGGTTAGACCGAAATGCCTGGCCAAACGCAGCCGCGTGGCCAACCAGGGATCGGAACGATCCAGCTCCTCCACAGCGACCTTGGCCTCCTGATCGCTGCCTGATACAGGCAGCACCAGGGAGTTCAACAGCTCCTTTGCGTGCAAGTCGCCCTCGCGTGCCGCGCGGTAAAGCCAACAGATTGCTTGTTCGGACTCCGTGATCGATCCGGCTTCGCGCAGCATCAAGGCGCCAAGTTTGCGTTGCGCCTCCGCCTGCCCGCGTTCTGCGGCCTTTTCAAGGAAGAACCTGGCCATCTGGGGATTGGCGACAGAACACCGGTGGTCTGAGTTCAGCTTGTACAAATGCAGCCATGCTTCGTCCCGGCCGGCGTCGGCTGCCCGTAGCAGCAATGCCGTTCCCTTGCGAAGGTTCGGACTCTCGGCGAGGCTCGAAGGTTGAAGAGACCCACAGGCGATCCCGGACAGCGCCCGCCCAAGCGTGTAGGTCGCGTCCGGGTTCCCCTGCCCGTTTTGCATCTCCAGGCTTGCCTGAACGAATTCAACCGGCATGCCTTGCAGCGATTCACCGGTGTGTTCTGCCATCTGCACCATCGCAACGACGAGTTTGGATATCG
>DAITMI010000141.1:0-5074 GCA_036835225.1 Rhodoferax sp.
ACGCGCGTTCCTGCCGGCTGCCGAAGTGGTCGAAGTGGCTGGTACCCGCATGACGCGCATTCCGGGCACCGACTGCTTTGAACTGACGCTGCCATCTGGTCAGGCGTTTGATCCACACCCGCAGCTGCGCTGGCAGGACAAGAGCGCGGGCGCATGGCACACCCTGCAAAGCCCGTATGATTTTGCCCCCCAGCTTGGTGAGCTGGATTTATATCTGCTCGGCGAAGGGCGGCATTTTGAAGCCTGGAAAGTGCTCGGCGCACGCCTGAAAACGATAGACGGCGTGGCGGGTTGCCTGTTTGCCGTGTGGGCGCCGGCAGTACAGCGCGTCAGCGTCATTGGCGATTTCAACGATTGGGATGGTCGCCGTCATCCGATGCGTTGCCGGGGCGCATCCGGCATCTGGGAATTGTTCATTCCCGGGCTCGCCGCAGGGATGGCTTACAAATACGAAATCCTCGGTAGCCACGGCCAGCTGGCGAAAAAAACCGACCCCTATGCGCGCCAGATGTTTGCGCGTCCCGAAACTTCCAGCTGCATTACCGACGACACGCCATACGTCTGGGCTGACAGCAACTGGATCGCCGCCCGTGCGCAGTTCGACTGGCAGCATCGCCCGGTCAGCATTTATGAGCTGCATCCGGGTTCCTGGCGGCGTCACGCCGACGGCAGTTTTTATACCTGGGGCGAACTCACCGCTGAACTGATTCCTTACGTGCAGGATCTTGGCTATACCCACATTGAATTGCTGCCGGTGGCCGAGCATCCGCTCGATGCTTCGTGGGGCTATCAGGTGTCGGGTTATTACGCGCCAACCGCACGGTTTGGCTCGCCCGACGACTTCCGCGCGTTTGTCGATGCCTGTCACCAGGCTGGCATCGGCGTGCTGCTCGACTGGGTGCCGGCGCATTTCCCAAAAGACGACTGGGCACTGGCGCGTTTCACCGGCGAAGCGGTGTACGAACATGAAGACCCGCGTCGGGGCGAGCACCAGGACTGGGGCACGCTGATTTTCAATTTTGGCCGCAATGAAGTGCGCAATTTCCTGGTCGCCAACGCCCTGTACTGGCTGGATGAATTCCACATCGACGGCTTGCGGGTCGATGCGGTCGCCTCGATGCTGTATCTCGATTACTCGCGCAAGGCAGGCGAGTGGCTGCCCAATCAATACGGCGGGCGCGAAAACATCGAGGCGATTCACTTCCTGCGCGAGATGAACACCGAAGTCCACGCCCGCTTCCCCGGTGTGCTCACCATCGCCGAGGAGTCCACGGCCTGGCCCGCGGTGTCACGTCCGGTTGAACTGGGCGGGCTGGGGTTTTCGATGAAGTGGAACATGGGCTGGATGAACGACAGCCTCGACTACATCGAGAAAGAGCCGGTCTATCGCAAATACCAGCACAACCAGCTGACCTTCAGCCAGATGTATGCATGGACCGAAAACTTCGTGTTGCCGCTGTCACATGACGAAGTCGTGCACATGAAGAAAAGCCTGCTCGACAAGATGCCGGGCGATGTCTGGCAGCGCTTTGCCAACCTGCGTTTGTTTTATGCCTGGCAGTATGCGCATCCCGGCAAGAAACTGCTGTTCATGGGCAGCGAATTCGGCCAGTGGAACGAGTGGAAGGAAGCCGGCCAACTGGACTGGGTGCTGCTCGATTTTCCGGCGCACAGCGGTCTGCGCGCGCTGTTGCGCGACCTCAATCATTTGTATCGCGATGAAGCGGCGCTGCATGAGTTTGATTTCGATCCACGCGGGTTTCGCTGGATCGATTGCCACGACGCCGATCAATCGGTGCTGAGTCTGGTTCGGCAAGGGCGTCACGAGGCTGACAAGATGGTGATTCTGCTGAACTTCACCCCGGTTCCGCGTCATGGTTACCGGATTGGCGTGCCGGGGAATGCTGTCTGGAAGGAAGTGCTGAACACCGATTCGGAATTTTATGGCGGCGGCAACCTGGGTAATGGTCAGCTGTTGCATTCGCAAAATCAGGCCTGGATGGGCTTCGAACATTCAATTGAGGTCAGCGTGCCGCCTTTGGGCGCCATTTTCCTTAAACCTCATTCATAGAAAACCACCCTCGAAAATAATAATTAAAAAATGACAAAGCGGAGCACTCAAAAATAATGAAACGCGGAGCAACGAAAATTTTGTTTGTGGCCAGCGAAGCCTATCCGCTGGTCAAAACCGGCGGCCTCGGCGATGTGCTTTACAGCCTGCCGCATGCCGTGCATGCGCGCGGCGCCGATGTACGCTTGCTGCTGCCGGGCTATCGCGCGCTGCTGCGCCAACTTGAGCAGGTGCGCATTCTCGGCTGGATCGATGTGCGTGGCGCAGAGGGCATTATTAGCGCGCGCATCCTGGAAACGCGCCATCCCGATTTCGCATTTCCGCTGTGGGTGGTGGATTGCCCGCCCTTGTTCGACCGGCCCGGCAATCCTTACGTCAATGCCAACGGGCAGGACTGGCCGGACAATGCTGAGCGCTTCACGGTTTTTTCGCGCGTGGCTGCACTGCTCGCGATGGATACGCTGGAGCTAGGCTGGAAGCCTGCGGCGGTGCACGCGCACGACTGGCAGACCGGGCTGGTGGCGGCATTTCTGGCCGATCAGCCTGGGCGCCCCAAAACCCTATTCACTATCCATAATCTGGCTTACAGCGGCTTTTTCCCGCATGGGGACTTTGTTCGTCTGCAGCTGCCCAGTCACTGGTGGTCGCCCGAGGGAGTGGAGTTTCACGGTGGCCTGTCCATGCTGAAAGCAGGCATTGTTTACGCTGATGCCATCACCACGGTGAGCCCAACCTACGCTGCCGAAATCTGCACGCCGGAATTCGGCTACGGCCTGGATGGACTGCTGCTGTCTCGCAGCTACAAGCTGCACGGCATTCTGAATGGTATCGACGAAAACCTGTGGAACCCGCATACCGACCCGCATTTGCCCGCTCACTATTCGATGAGCCGTATCCAGCCCGGCAAACGCCGCAACAAGCAGGTGCTGCTCGAACGCTTTCTGCCCCATGTCGACAACGTTGCGCTGGGCGCGCCGTTGCTGGGGCTGGTTGGGCGCCTGGTCGAGCAGAAGGGGATTGACTGGGTGCTGGCGGCGATCCCGGTGTTGCTGGCTGAAACCGATGCGCGGTTTGTGGTGCTGGGCAGCGGCCAGGTGGCTTACGAGCAGAAGCTGTCGCGGCTGGCCAAACAGCATCCGGAGCGGGTGTTTGTCGAGATTGGCTACGATGAGCCACTGGCGCATCTGATCGAGGCCGGTGCGGATATGTTCCTGATGCCGTCGCGCTTCGAGCCCTGTGGCCTGAACCAGATGTACAGCCTGCGCTACGGCACGCCGCCCATCGTTTACAACACGGGCGGCCTGGCCGACACCGTGGTGGATGCAGACGAATCCGCGCTTGCCGATGCCAGCGCCAATGGTTTTGTGTTTGATACGCCGGATGCGACTGCGTTTCTTGACACCATTCGCCGTGCGCTTGACCTCTATCGTCATCCCCCCCAGTGGCGGCGGCTGCAGCAATCCGGCATGCAGCAGTCGTTCGATTGGGCGGACAGTGCAGCGCATTACCTTGCGCTGTATTCCATTTGAATTCAGAGCCTCCAATTTCGGGAACCATCATGCCAGATCAGACAATTTGCCGCCCCGGTCAAACCGCCCTGGAGCCCGTGCCGGTGACTGCAGACGCGATCAAGCAGGACATCAAGCAGTATCAGTACTACCACCTGGGTCGTATCCAGGGCTGTCCGCCGGTCTACACGTATCGGGCGCTGGCGTGGACGCTGCGCGACCGCCTCATGTCGGACTGGATGAATACTTATGCCCGGCGTGACCAGCCGGGTAAGCGACGTGCGTATTATTTATCGCTGGAATTCCTGATTGGTCGTGCCCTGTCCAATCATGTGCTGAACCTGGATCTGGACCAGACGACTCGACTCGCGTTGCAGGATTTTGGGCATTCGCTGGAAACCCTGGTGGAAGAAGAACCCGATGCCGGCCTGGGCAACGGTGGCCTGGGGCGTCTGGCCGCGTGTTTCATGGACAGTTGCGCCAGCCTTGATCTGCCGGTGATGGGCTATGGCATCCACTACGAGTACGGCATGTTTCGCCAGCGCATCGAAAACGGCTACCAGAAAGAAGATGCCGACCATTGGCTGCGCGACGGCAACCCATGGGAAGTCGAGCGGGTGGAGTTTACCCAGACCATCCAGTTTGGCGGCCGCACCGAGCATTTTCATGACCAGGGAGGCGTGCCCCATGCGCGCTGGGTCGATACCAGCGACGTGCTGGCGATTCCCTTCGACATGCCGATATCGGGCTATCGCAATCACGCCGTGAATACCCTGCGCTTGTGGAAGTCAGCCGCCACCGATGCGTTCAATCTCGATGAGTTCAATGCCGGCAGCTACACCGAGGCGGTGCAGGAAAAAAACCATGCCGAGCACATTTCCATGGTGTTGTACCCCAATGACAGCAGCGAAAATGGCAAGGAGTTGCGCCTGCGCCAGCAATACTTTCTCGCCTCGGCCAGTTTGAAAGACGCGCTGCGCCAGTGGCTGGCGGCAGGCAATAGCGATTTGTCGAAATTTGCCGAACACAACGTGTTTCAGATGAACGACACGCATCCCACGATCGCGGTGGCCGAACTGATGCGGCTGCTGACCGATGAATACAGGCTGACCTGGGATCAGGCCTGGGCGATCACCACCCAGTGCATGGCCTACACCAATCACACGCTGCTGCCCGAAGCACTGGAGCGCTGGTCGGTTGCACTGTTTGAGCGTTTGTTGCCGCGCTTGCTGGAGATCATTTACGAGATCAACGCCCATTTCCTGCGCGCAGTGTCATTGAAATGGCCGGGCGACATCGAACGCCAGCGCCGCATGTCCATCATCGAAGAAGGCGCCGTGCGGCAGGTGCGGATGGCCTGGCTGGCGATTGTCGGCAGCTTCTCGGTCAATGGCGTGGCAGCCTTGCACTCGCAACTATTGAAAGAAGGCTTGTTCCGCGACTTTGTCGACCTGTGGCCGGGCAAGTTCAACAACAAGACCAATGGCGTGACGCC
>DAITMI010000142.1:0-4825 GCA_036835225.1 Rhodoferax sp.
GCGAGTACCGGCTTTTGGGCAGCCCAATTCCATGATTTTGATTGCCGGGAAGCCACCATTCGTAGTCAGCTCCATGGGGGCACCGCAGGCCATAAGCAGACGCAACCCCAATGACCCCTCACGACTCGTGATTTGGAAAGAGCCAAAGAGGGTGAACATTACCGGCGAAGGAACAGCAATGCCCCCACACCCAATTTGCGCACCTCTTCCAGTAGCAAGACCGAGGACGCCACGCCAATCGCCAGGCCCCAATCGACCCAAGCCATACCGGTGGTGCCGAAGATGTGGGATGCAGGCGGCCAATGCACGGCCACGGCCTGCAACACCAGCGTGCCGATCAGCGCTAGCCACAGCATCCGGTTGTTAAAAAAGTCGGCGTTAAAGGCGGAACCCGTTTCGCTGCGCGCATTGAATACGTTGAAGAACTGAAACAGCACGAAGGTCGTGAATGCCAGCGTCAAGGCCCAGTCTTCACCGCCGGTCTGCAGTCCGTAGTGCAGAACCGCCAGCGTGCCCACCATCATCGTGATGCCGTAGGAAAAAATCCGCGCCATGCGTGTCAACGGCAGAACCGACTCGGCGCGGGGGCGCGGCGGCTCGTTCATGATGCCCGGCCGTGCGCCATCGAGCGCGAGAGAGACCGCTAGCGGTCCATCCATAATGATCGCGACCCACAGAATCTGCAACGCCGTGAACGGTTCTGGCAATCCCACAAGCGGCGCGAAGAATACAGTCAGGATCGCGCCTATGGTGGTCGAAAGCTGGAAGCGAACGAACTTCAGGATGTTGTCATACAGTGTGCGCCCTTGCCGCACGGCGCTGACGATGGTGGCGAAGTTGTCATCGGTCAGCACCATGGTGGCGGCCTCCTTGGCAACCGCCGTACCGCTGATGCCCATCGCCACGCCAATGTCTGCCTGCTTGAGCGCGGGGGCGTCGTTGACGCCGTCGCCGGTCATCGCCACCACATGTCCCTTGGCCTGCAGTGCCCGCACGATCTTCACCTTGTGCGCCGGCGTCACCCGGGCGAACACCGCAATCTCGTCGATCGCTGCGGCCAGTTGCGCGCCATCCATGCGGTCGAGTTCCGTGCCCGACACCGCACGCCCCTGAAGGCCCAGCTCAGACGCTATCACCGATGCGGTGGTCTGGTGGTCGCCAGTGATCATCTTGACCGCAATGCCGGCCTGTCGGCATTCGGCAATTGCCTGCCTGGCCTCGGCGCGGGGCGGGTCCATCAATCCGATCAGCCCGACAAAGCTCAACTCATTGATCCACGAGGAGAGATCGCCAGCCGCATCAAATGTGCTCGCAGGCAGGGTGCGCGATGCCACCAGCAGCCCGCGCAGACCGAGCTCTGCGAGCGACTGGTAGTCGGCGTCGATTCTGCTTTTGTGCAACTCGTCGAGCGGCTGATTTGCACCTGCTACGTGCCACAGCGTACAGCGTGCCAGCAGCACATCGGGCGCACCCTTGACGAATACCTGGATCAAGTCTCCATCGCGGTGGAAGGTGGCCATGAACTTGTGCGCCGAATCGAAGGGCAGTTCTGCCAGGCGCGGCAGGTCGCGTTCGACCTGGTCCCGCACGATGCCGCCCTTGGCTGCGAGAACCAGCAGCGCCGCTTCCATGGGATCGCCGATCACCTTGCCATCCGCGACGTGGCTGTCATTGCAGGCGACCAACGGTAACATCAGGGCAGCGAGACCAGCGTCGTCGGCCTTGCCCGCAACCGCAGTGATCGTCCCCTGCGCCCGATAACCCTCGCCGGACACATCGAAGCGTCCTCCCGAATAAAAAAAAGTGCGCGCCGTCATCTGGTTGAGCGTCAAGGTGCCGGTCTTGTCGGAGCAGATAACGGTCGTGCACCCCAGCGTCTCGACACTGGCCAGGCGTTTCACGATCGCATGCTGGCGCGCCATCTTGTGCATGCCCAGTGCCAGCGTGACCGTCACGACGACAGGCAGACCCTCGGGCATGGCGGCAACCGACAGCGCGATCGCGTGCAGCATGATGTGCACCAGTCCGGCACCACGCAGGTACTGCAGGAGCGACAGCAGCCCGACCAGCGTCAAGGCGATCACCCCCAGGCGCTTACCGAGGCGATCGAGCTGGACCTGCAACGGCGTGGCGACTTCTTCGGTCGCCGCCAGCTCCTGCGACAGGCGGCCCATCTCGGTTCGCAGTCCGGTTGCCGTGACGATAAGCTCGGCGCGTCCGCGCGTCAGCAGCGTATTCATGTAGGCCAGGTTGATGCGGTCGCCGAGCGGCGCATCAAGCGCCGCCAGCAGCGCAGCTTGCTTGCCGGCCGGCTGCGATTCACCGGTCAGAGCCGACTCGTCGATCTCAAGCCCAACCGCGACGCCAAGGCGCCCGTCGGCCGCGACACTGTCACCGGCTTCCAGCAGCAAGACATCGCCCGGCACCACTTCGTCGGCGCTAATCAAGTGACTGATGCCATCGCGGCGCACGCGCGCCTTGATGGGCAGCATCGACTTCAAGGCATCAAGGCTGCGTTCGGCACGGTACTCCTGGTAGAAACCGACCAGCGCGTTGATCACGACCACCGCCAGAATGACCACGGCATCTTTGATGCTGCCGACCAGTGCTGCCAGCGCAGCCGCCCCTATCAGGATCAAGATCAGGATGCTCTTGAACTGCCCCAGCAGCACGCGCCAGGGCGAGCGAAGCGGCGTCTCTGGCAGCCGATTGGGGCCATAGCGGGCAAGGCGTTCCAGGGCCTGCGCACTGGTCAGTCCGACTTCGAGTCGGACCTCCATGGCTGTGGCCACGGCTTCAACTGTCAGCGTGTGTGCCGTGATCGGTGCATTGGAGTTCGTCAGGGTGCGTTCCTCACTGTGCCAACTACGGGACTAAGTGTGGGCCGCCTGAAAACGAGGCGCTGCTGCACCCACAGGTATTTAAGTTGGTCATTCATGGCTAGGCTTTCACTGGTGTCACGTGCACACTTGCCCGGCCCAGGTTACGGTAGATCCTGCCCCTTCGAACAATAGGCCACCACTCGTAAAGGTAAATCTGCATTGGGCGCCACATGGCGACCCAGCCGCCAATGAGTAGGCTTTCCTTCAGTATTTTGAGGAACGTGTTGTTGGCAAAGCCAGACAGGAGATCGGCACCAAGCAGGCACAGCCCCAAGAAGCCAACTCCGATCAGTAGGCTGGTGTGTCCTTCCTGCAGCAGTAGGCGTAATTTGCGCTTGGCCAGCAAGGACTTATATTCGAAGTGGTTGTGGATCGCCTCGGCGACCAGCGGCGCGGGATTTTCCTGCGGCATCTCTTCAATGTGGACAATGATGCGAAAGTGACTGTCCTGCGAGAACTCCAACGCCCAGCTTTCCAAGAACCTCTCAGCATTGGTATCGAGGTCGCGGTGATAGAAAGGCGTCGGGTCCATCGAATTGAATAGCTGCGAAAGCTCGGCTATGCGCATCTCGATCTGGTGGATGGGTGGATGGCTTGTTTTCATGTCAGTCACCGGGCAGGTCGCGGACTCTCCGTTCGAGGCAGCCGCCGATCAGTGCGCGAAATCGGCTGCGTCATGTTTGACAATCGTTACGGGCACCTTGAACGCATGCAGCACCGCCTGCGACACGGAGCCAAGCAGGGCACTGCGCAGCGCGCCCATGCCCCTGGCGCCCAGAATGATGGCCTCGCAGCCATAGCGGCCAGCGATCTCGATCAGCGTTTGCGCCGGATCGCCCGAACCAATCTCGCGTTCGTAGGGCACGCCGGCTTCCTTAAACAGCGCTTGCGCACCTTCTAGCGCGCGTGAACCGACCGCGCCGCTGACCCTTTGTAGTACCTCGGCATCTGGCGCGAGCACCATTTCGTAAAGGTAGACGGGGTCCTGCACGGTAGCCACGAAGTGCGCTTGCAGCCCGGCACGCTGCAGGTGCAACGCGTAGCGCACGGCATCCAATGCCAATTCAGAGCCATCGACGGGAACAAGTATCTTCATGTGTCACCTCCAGAGCGAATCGAACAACCGGGGCAGCGCGGTGAGCATTGAGACCCGACGAAGGCCCTCGCGAGCAGTTGGGACGAGCATGCACGACCTTGGGCAGGTCCATACTGGCTTCCCAGTTGGGGGGACAATCTCGCGCTTGGCACGAATATAGCCCAACGCCCAACATTTTCGACGCAGGTGGCGATAAAAACCAGATGCCGACCAAGTAGTCGCGGTATACGTCCATGCCGAAGTCATGGCTGGAGCGGCATCAGTAGCGTCGCGCGCGTGTTGCTCGCACTTGAACACCGTGTTGAACACCTAGATGCACAGTCTGGACAGCGCGTCATCAGGTGCATTTCTCTAGCCGGACAGGGACTGCCCGTGACGATTTTCAAAACGTGAATGGCCCAGGCATAGCAGCGGTGGCTTGATAAAAATCAAGTCCCAACATTGACGGTTGGCAGATAGTGTCCGATATCGCTTTCTCTGGACGGTGCGCCCGGGTTGACAGGACCCTAAGGGATGGTCTGAACAACTCGATGCCAACTGAAGTAGCTGCTCGCTAATTTTCAAATAGTGGAATTTCAAGAGTACACCCCCTGAAATCCCGACGTTTTTCTGCCCTGGTGGGCCTTCTTCGCCCTTGGCAGGGCACTTGCCCTGTTTTCGCGCGCACTCATGCCCCCGTCACCATCAATTTGCTGCGCACCATCCACAAATTGGACAGCGCAAACAGCGTGATGAGTTGCGCGGTGTTTTTCTTCAAGCCGCGATAGCGCACCTTCACAAAGCCAAACTGGCGCTTGATCACCCGAAACGGGTGCTCCACCTTGGCCCGAATGCCTGCCTTGAGTTT
>DAITMI010000143.1:0-2318 GCA_036835225.1 Rhodoferax sp.
TCCGGGCGCTGGGCAGCACCGGCTCGCCGCTGAGCGCCGAAGCGCAAGCCTGGGGCACCGAACAGTTTCGCAAGCTGCACAATAGGGGCGAGCGTGGGGGCGACATCTGGTGGTGCAACATCTCCGGCGGCACCGACTTTGCCGGCGCCTTCATCGGCGGCAACCGCGAGCTGCCGCAGGTGGCTGGCGAGATGCAGTGCCGCTTGCTGGGCTGTGCGGTGGAGGCCTGGAACGAGCAGGGCGCGCCGGTGATCGACGAGGTGGGCGAGCTGGTGTGCCGCCAGCCGATCCCCAGCATGCCCTTGTATTTCTGGGGCGACGCGGGCAAGCAGCGTTACCTGTCCAGCTACTTCGACATGTACCCCGGCGTCTGGCGCCATGGCGACTGGCTCAAGGTTGGGCGCGATGGCGGCTGCATCATCTATGGTCGCAGTGACGCCACCATCAACCGGCACGGCCTGCGCATGGGCACCAGCGAGCTGTACAGCGCGGTGGAAGCCCTGCCCGAAGTACTGGACTCCATGGTGGTTGACTTGGAATACCTGGGGCGCGAGAGCTACATGCCGCTGTTTGTGGTGCTGCGCGAGGGCGTGCCGCTGGACCAGGCCATGCGCGGCAAAATCGTCGAGGCCATCAAAACCGCGCTGTCGCCGCGTTTTGTGCCGAACGAGATCTTCCAGGTGGCGGAGATCCCACGCACCCTGTCCGGCAAAAAGCAGGAGCTGCCGATCAAGAAGCTGCTGCTCGGTCAGCCGCTGGAGAAAGTGGTGAATCGCGAGGCCATGGCCAATCCGGGCTGTCTGGACTGGTATGTGGAACTGGCGCGGGCCAGGCAGTGAGTCGAAACAATAACGTCAGCCGAGCTTCCCCATAAAGCAGCCACGGTACATCGGCATCATCGACCAATAATTTTTATTGCCGATGCGAATTGTCAAGCGCCGAATGCCTGTGACCGACTAAAAGCTATGCTGTCGTGATGTTCTGACTATTTCAATAGTCTTGGCGGGTCAGCTTGGCGAATAGCGCTAGGCATTTTGTTGAACGTTTGCCCAACAGGAAGGAAAAAACCATGTCCAGTGTCGGTTACCACGAGCCCGTGTCGGAGCTTTCAGATGAAACCCGCGATATGCACCGCGCCATTGTTTCGCTCATGGAAGAGCTGGAAGCAGTCGATTGGTACAACCAGCGGGCCGATGCCTGCAAAGACCCGGCGTTGAAGGCCATCCTGATGCACAACCGGGATGAGGAAAAAGAGCATGCGGCGATGGTCCTCGAATGGATACGCCGGAACGACCCGGCGTTTTCGAGCGAATTGAAGGACTATCTGTTCACCGACAAGACCATTGCCCACAAATAGAAAGACGGGTCGGTAACACACTGACCCACCCGCGGCCTCGATAACGCCATCGCGCGGCGGCCGCCCTTCAACCCCATCAATAGGCGACCGGCGCAGCCCGGTCAGCCTGTGGTCGCACCGCTCTGCCGGGACGCGGCCATCAGCACTGCGCCGGCGCGCCCGCACGCGCAGGCACTTCGCAATTGAAGTCGCCCAAACCCATCTCCCCGCCCGCTCGCTCGGCCCCGACTGTTGTTAATTCGGCCACCCGCAGCCAGGCGTGCCCCTGGCGCGGCGCTATGTACGCTAGCGAACAGTCGGGGCCGGCGCGCTTGACCAAAATGGTCCTTAGGAAATCCCGCACTGTCAGTTACCTCCGAAAGTGACCATGTTAAAAAATAAACTTCTTCCGTTTGCCTTGCTGGCATTGAGCCATAGTATTTTTGCCGCGGAGGTGCCCAGTGCCGGTAGCCAGATGCAGCAGATTCCGCCGGCCCCCGTGCCGCAAAAAATGCCGCCCAAAGTCGAGATCAAGCCGAGCAGCGCGACGGCCATTGCGGGCACTGAGAGTGTCAAGATCATTGTCCAGCGCTTGCATGTGACGGGCGCGCAAGCGTATTCTGAAGCGGAGCTGCTGGCGGTCACCGGGTTCACGCCGGGCAGCGAACTGTCGCTCGCCGACCTGCGCGGCATGGCGGCGAAGATCACTGACCATTACTACCGCAACGGCTACTTCGTGGCCCAAGCCTACCTGCCCGCGCAAGACATCAAGGGCGGCGTCGTCACTATCGCCGTGATCGACGGCCAATACGGCAAGATCACGCTGAATAACCAGACCAACGTGTCCAATGCGCTGGTCAACAGCCGTCTGAGCGGCCTGAACCAGGGCGACCCGGTCACCGCCGCGCCGCTGGAGAGCCGGCTGCTGCTGTTGTCCGATCTGCCCGGCGTGAATGTCAAATCGACCCTGGTGCCAGGCGCC
>DAITMI010000143.1:2418-4778 GCA_036835225.1 Rhodoferax sp.
GCCGCACCCTGAGCGGCGCCGGGGTTGGCCTCAACTGGTCAGACACCAACAATTTCATGGTGCGCGCCTATTACGCCTTCAAGCTCGGTGATGAAGCCGCGACCTCCGCCCCGGACGCCTCGGGCCGCTTCTGGCTTCAGGCTGTGAAATATTTCTGAGCCGGCTGAGCAGCACCGAACCCTGACTTCTCAGGCACTTAAAGAACATTGGAATCACAAAATGAACTGTACCTACCGATCGATCTGGAATGACACCACCGGCACTTTTGTCGCCGTTTCCGAAAACGCCACCAGCGCGGGTAAAAAAACCTCCTCCAGCAGCAGCGCCCAGGGTAGCCGCGATGGCTTTGCCCTGAAAGCGCTGGCCCTGTCGCTGATGCTGTCCTTTGGCGCGACCGTCTATGCCCTGCCCACCGGCGGCGTCGTCGCGGCCGGCGGCGCCAGCATCGGCAGTGTTGCCGGCAGCACCACCGTCACCCAGTCAACGCAGAACGCGGCGATCAACTGGCAGAGCTTCAACATCGCCGCGGGCGAAGCGGTGCGCTTCGTGCAGCCCAACAGCAGTTCGGTGGTGCTCAACCGGGTGCTGGGCGCTGATCCGTCCAGCATTCTGGGCAGTCTGTCGGCCAACGGCAAAGTGTTTTTGGTGAATCCGAACGGCATTCTGTTCGGCAAGGGCGCGCAAGTGAACGTCGGCGGCCTGGTTGCCTCCACCCTGAACCTTGCCGACGCTGATTTCATGGCCGGCAACTACAAATTTAGCGGCGCCGGCACTGGCACGGTGCTCAATCAGGGCGCCATCAACGCCGCCGGCGGCTATGTGGCGCTGCTGGGTGCCAACGTCAGCAACGAGGGCGTGATCGCGGCGCAACTCGGCACGGTGGCGCTGGCCGCCGGCAACGCCATCACGCTGGACGTCGCCGGTGACGGTCTGCTCAATGTCGCGGTGAACCAGGGCGCGGTGAACGCGCTGGTGCAAAACGGCGGTCTGATCCAGGCCGACGGCGGCCAAGTGCTGCTGACCGCGCAGTCGGCCAGTAGCCTGCTGCAGAGCGCGGTGAACAACACCGGCGTGATCCAGGCGCAGACGCTGGTCACCGGTGAAAACGGCAGCATCATGCTGATGGGCGACATGCAAAGCGGCACCGTGAACGTGGGCGGCACGCTGGATGCCTCGGCACCGAATGGCGGCAACGGCGGTTTCATTGAAACCTCGGCGGCACACGTCAAGATCGCCAAGGACGCCAAAATTACCACCGCCGCAGCGCAGGGGGCGACCGGCAACTGGCTGATCGACCCGGTTGACTTCAATATTGAAGCCACAGGCGTCACAGGCGGTGACATTACCGGTGCAGCTCTGGCAGCGCTGCTGGTAACGAACAACGTCACCATCAGTACGGTCGTAACCGGAACCAATACGGGCACTACATTTTTTGCAGCCCCCGGTCAGGGCAATATCAATGTCAATGACGCGATCGGTACAGGGGTCTCATGGACCGCGTCTGGCAGCCCGACGACGCTGACATTGAATGCTGCCGGAGACGTGAACATAAACAAGCCAATTACTGCTACCAAAGGAAATCTGGTCGTGTGTTGCGGGCAAGATGTCAACGTGAGAGAGGCCATTACGACGACCAACGGCAGCGTTTTATTGAGCGCCGGACGCGACGTGACCTTGTTTGCAGGCTCGGCCATGACAACGACCAATGGAAACATTGAAATGTGCGCTGGCCGCGATGTCATCGTGAATTCGAAAATCACCCTGACCAATAGCGGTAGTATCCCCGAGCAGAGCCTCGGCCTGCCACTCGGCTTGACACTGATTGCCGGTACTAACGGCACTGGTCCAGGGGGGGCCAGCGGCAGCGTGTACCTTCCGGGTGCTGGTGATCCACTCAGACCTAGCGTAACAAGATCGGAGGCGCCGGCGACCGATGTCGCCATTTATTACAATCCGATTTCCTACGCAGCACGGACAGATTACTCGACTAACTTCATCTTGAGCGGGGCCGTTACGCTGACTCAATACATGCTGGTGTATCCCGGTGTGGTGGATAAGACTTTCAACGGCGACACCACGGCAACCCTCTCCGGATTCAAGAGCACCGCTTTGTCCGGTTCTGTTCCTAGCTCCGTTACGCTGGTTGCTGCTCCTCTTGCTACTGCCAATTTTGATACTCCGGCCGTAGGACAGGGCAAGACCGTTACCTTTAGTGGCTTTAGCCTTGCGCAAAGCCCAATCCTGACTGGTGGCGGCGCAACCAACTTTGCCCTCCCGTTTGCCTGCTGCGGGCCTGTTGTCGGGAGAACAACCGGGAATATCATCGCGGCTGTCGTGGTGCCACCGGCTGTCGTGGTGCC
>DAITMI010000144.1:0-4713 GCA_036835225.1 Rhodoferax sp.
AAGTAGGTGAACTGCGTCACTTCCATGCCATTGAGCCAGACCTCCCAGCCCAGCCCCCAGGCGCCCAGCGTCGGGTTTTCCCAGTCGTCTTCGACAAAGCGGATGTCGTTCTTTTTCAGGTCAAAGCCGAGCGACTCCAGTGAACCGAGGTAGAGCTCCAGGATATTGCTGGGGGCGGGCTTCAGCACCACCTGGTACTGGTAGTAGTGCTGCAGGCGATTGGGGTTTTCACCGTAGCGACCGTCTTTTGGGCGGCGGCTGGGTTGCACGTAGGCGGCTTTCCAGGGTTCCGGCCCGAGCGCTCTCAAAAACGTAGCAGTGTGCGAGGTGCCGGCGCCGACTTCCATGTCATAGGGCTGCAACAATGCGCAGCCCTGGGCATCCCAGTAGGACTGCAGTTTCAAAATGATTTGCTGGAAGGTCAACATGGCTTGGACGGGCTGCGCCCTGGGGTTTGAAAACAGACGCGAGGGTCGCGTGCAAAAAAAGGATTTTACGGGGGTTCCGGGCGCTGACCTTAGCACGGCCACTGGCCCGCAGATTAGCGTTTTCGCAAGCTTTTACCTTGGCGCGCCGCCAGCAACACCAGCCCCCCGGCCAGTAGCCAGAACGGCCACAGCCCGACACGCGCCACCCACCAGCCATACGGGGTCACGCCGGTGCGGCCCTCGACCTCGCCCATCAGCACGCCGCGGGTATCGCGCGCCAGGGCACTGACGACGCGCCCACGGTGATCCACAATCGCCGTCACGCCAGTGTTGGTGGCCAGCAGGAAGGGCCGCGCAAACTCCAGCGCCCGCATGCGCGCAATCTGCAGGTGCTGGTCCATCGCCAGGCTGTTGCCGTACCAGGCCAGGTTGCTGATGTTGACGAAGATGGTGGGGGCTTGCGCCGGGTCACTGAAGTGCAGGCCCAGCTCCTCGCCAAACAGGTCTTCGTAGCAGATATTGGACGACAGTTTTTGCCCCTGCCAGGCAAACGGGGGCTGCTGCAGCGCACCGCGGTTGAAGTCCCCGAGCGGGATGTTCATCATCGCGGTGAACCACTTGAAAAACGGCGGAATGAACTCGCCAAACGGGACCAGATGGTGTTTGTCATAGCGCCAGACCTGCGACTGCCCAGGCTTCAAGCCCACCGCGGAGTTGGTGTAACCCGCCTGGTAGTTGCCCAAGGGCGTGCCAATCAGGGCCGCTTGCTGACCGGTGGCAAAGCGCTGCTGCAGCGCCGGCCAATAGTCGGGCGGCAGCTGTTGCGGCAACACGGGAATGGCCGTTTCCGGCGCAATCACCAGTGCCGTGCGGCTGTGTTGCAGTTGCTCGGCGTACCACTGCAAGGCCAGCGGCACGCCGGTACCGGCCTCGAATTTCTCCTCCTGTGGAATGTTGCCCTGCAGCAGCGTGACGGACAACATGCCGGCCGACGCCGACAGCTCCGGCTGGCCGATGCGGTAAAGCATGGGCAGGGTCAGCAGCGCCAACGCGGCCACCAGACTCATGGCGCGTGTCCGCCAGGCCCCGTCCCGCCCCCCTTGCGCCAGCTGAACCAGCGTCATGACCAACCACGCCGACAGGGCGCACAGCCCGTACATGCCCACCCAGGGCGCGAAGCCGGCCAACGGTCCGTCCACATGGGCGTAGCCGGCGGCACCCCAGCCAAAGCCGGTCAACCAAATACCCCGCGCCAATTCAGCCAACAACCAGAGTGCTGCAAAAATAATAGCTGCTAACGCCCTATTGACGGGGGCTAGGGCCGCAAACAGCCCACAAACGGCAGCATAGTACAAGGCCAGCAAGGCCGCCAGTGCGAGCACCGCCGGCGCCGCCAGAATGGCAGGCAGGCCGCCATAGGTATGCAGCGCGACGAAGGTCCACCAGAAGGTGCCGGCCAGCCAGGCCGTGCCAAACAACCAGCCCAACAGCGCGGCAAGCCGCCAGCGCCGGCAGCCGGCCAGCAGCCACGCCAGCCCGCCCAACGCCAGCAACTGGAGCCACCAGACCGGCTGGCCCTGGTGCAAGCCCAGCAGCGGTGTAGCGGCGGTCGGCAGGGCCCACGGCCAAGCCAGACTGGCCGCGTGGGCAGCGCCGGCGAGCAGGGCCATCAGCATTTGCAGCCAGCTGAACCGCGGCGGCGGCGCGGCCGACAGCGCCGCCCAGCGGCGCGACGCCCTAAGAGGATTCATGGGCAACCGGTGACACCTTGAACCATTTCACGGCGCCACCTTTGGTGTGCAACACCACAAAATTGAGGCCCGCCATCATGTGCTGTTCGCCGCGCTTGGGGACGTGACCCATCTCATGGGCAATCAAACCGCCAATGGTGTCGAATTCGTCCGCCGGGTCGGTACTGGTCAGCTTGACACCAAAGGCGTCAGCAACGCGCTCGATGGTGGTGTCGCCGCTGACGCGGTAGGTGTGGTCCGCCAGGCCAAAAATATCGCCCTCGTCCTCGGCAATGTCGAACTCGTCCTCAATCTCGCCGACGATTTGCTCCAGCACGTCCTCAATCGTGATGAGACCGGCGACGCGGCCAAATTCATCGATCACGATGGCCTGATGGTTGCGGTTGCCCTGGAATTCACGCAACAAGTCATTGAGCCCCTTGCTTTCCGGCACAAAGACGGCCGGGCGCAACAGGGCGCGGATGTTGAGTTCCGGGGCACGCTGGAGTTTGAGCAAGTCCTTGGCCATCAGGATGCCAATGATGTTTTCGCGTTCACCCTCATACACCGGAAAACGCGAGTGCGCCGTGTCGATCACGCCGTGCATCAGCACATCGTAGGCGTCGCCGATATTGACCATGTCCATCCGGGTGGCGGGCACCATCACATCACCCACCGTCATGTCAGCCATGCGGATCACGCGTTCGAGCATCACGCGCGACTCGGCGCCAATGATGTTGTTATCTTCGGCTTCCGCCAGGGTTTCGATCAACTCAGCCGTGGAATCCGGTCCGGGGTGAATGAACTCGGCCAGTTTTTGCAGAAAGGTACGCTTGTCTTCCCGGTTGGGAAGTCGGGCGGGATGGGGGTCTGACACAGCCAGCGGCGCAGGACATGCGGTTGTTGTTAAGCCTCAAGGATAGCGGATTGCCGTCACCCGGTGTTCCGGGCCCTGGCAGCGCCTCACTTCGGCGTGATTCGCTGTGCCTCCTGCACCTCGCGGCGCAGCGCCTGCACCCCGGCCAGAGCGTCCCGGAATTGCTTGACCTGCACCTTGATGCGGTAGTCAGTCTGAGCCAACTGCTCGTGCACCAGCTCGGTCAACCGGCTGTCGAACGTGGCCGGCGGCAGCCGCAAATGGGCCTCGGCTTCAGACCCCTCCCGTTCGACCGTGGCACCCGCATTGCGGGCAATTTTGAGCATGGCGCCGTTTTCGCTCAGGGCGTGAATAAACATCCGGCTCACACCCTCGTTGCGTGCATGCATGGCGGCCCGGTCAAACAGGCGCGCCCCATAGCCACGTCCGCGTGCCGCCCGCAAGACAGACACGCCAAACTCGGCGCAGGCGGCCAGATTGCTGTCGGCGGAGAAGGCCAGATGCGCCACGGCAATCAGTTCCAGACGCCGGTTGTAAATGCCGAAGACCTCGTCACGCTCAAAATTCAGGCTGTCCGCATAACGCTGAATTTGCTCGTTGGTGGCCATGAAGCCGAAGCGCAGGTAACGGTCATGCGACTCAAGCGCCAGCAAATGGCAGGCGATTCGCGCACGATGATTGGCCCCCAGCGAACGGATCGGCACCAGCACCGGCGGCGTTCTGGACGCAGACAAGGGCATCGCGTCCTCCAGCGTTGGGCGCAGCAGCCCCGTGCCCGCGTCCGGCAAGACCTTGTCCAACAATTTTGTTTCAACCATGGCGACGACTATAGGGGTTTTCCCTAGACTCGCCTGCCCAAAGTGCCAATTGCCTTACAACGGCAGCGCCGTCGTCGCTTTGACCCGGTCCAGTACAAAGCTGGTCCGGCAATCCTGCACGCTGGGGTGCTTGAGCAGCGCCTCCATCACAAAATGGGAATAGGCACTCATGTCCCGAACCAACACCCGCAAGAAATAGTCCATCTCACCACTCAGGGCGTCGCACTCCACCACTTCAGGCCAAGTCTGGACACTGGCCTTGAACAGATCGCGCGGATGGAGTTTGTGGCTTTCCGTGCTTTTTTCCAGCCGCACGTTGATATGGGCCATGAGCCCCAGGCCGACCGCCTCCGGCTTGAGCAAAGCCACGTAGCGGTCGATCACCCCACTCTCTTCCAGCCGCTTCACCCGGCGCAACACGGCACTGGGTGACAGACTGACCGCCTCCGCGACCTGCTCGTAGGTCGCGCGCCCATTCGCTTGCAGGCTGCTCAAAATCAGCTTATCCAGCTTGTCCAGTGTTTCCATTCGCGATATTTTGCAGTTTTATTGCGTTAAACACAAATCAACAGCGACAACTTGCAGGTTTTCGTCGCCACATCAACAATAGACTGCTCAAGGTTCACAACGTGGCACAGCGCCACCCAACCGGAGACGATAACCATGTGGGACAACCCAATGGGCACCGATGGCTTTGAGTTCATCGAATATGCCGCCCCCGACCCCATTGCGATGGGTACCCTGTTTGAACGCATGGGCTTCAAAGCGGTGGCCAGACATCGCCACAAAAACGTCACCCTGTACCGTCAGGGCGGCATCAACTTTCTCATCAACGCCGAGCCTGACTCGTTCGCCCAGCG
>DAITMI010000145.1:0-4566 GCA_036835225.1 Rhodoferax sp.
CGCTTGCAGTGGGTGGACGGTTGCGGCCACAGCCCCTTTGAGCCCGCCATGGCGCGGGCGTTGGCGCAGGCTGTCGCGCACCACGCCACACACGGTGACTTCACGACCTGGGGACACCGCTTTCCTGAAGCGGGCACAGCATGCGTCTGCGACTTAAGGTCAACCCGATAGCGATTCTCGATGGAAACGAAGACATCGCCTTTCTTGCCAAACTCAGCCTGCTGCTGTCATTCTGCAAGTGGCTCAATAAAGTACATTACCCCGTAACGCCTACATTGTTCCTGCAATACGAATGTTGTCCATCACCCATATCAGCAAGCACTATGGCCAACGCCCCGCTCTTGATGACGTCAGCATGGCACTGCAAGCAGGGCAGTTTTGTGTGCTGCTGGGCCCCAATGGCGCAGGCAAGTCCACCCTGTTCCAATTGCTGACCGGCCTGTTTGTGCCGGACCAGGGCACGATCACCGTCGACGGCCTGTCCCTCCAGCAATATCCTGCCCAAGCACTCGCACGCATCGGCGTGGCATTCCAGCAGCAGGCGCTTGATCTGGATCTGAGTGTGCGACGCAATCTGCAGTTTCATGCCGATTTGCATGGCATGGGTCGGGCCACCGCCCGCCAGCGCATGGCCGAAGGTGCCACCCGGCTGGGGCTGGCAAACGAGCTGGACCGCACAGTACGCGAGCTTTCAGGCGGCAACCGGCGCAAGGTGGAGCTCGTCCGGGCCTTGCTGCACCAGCCGGGCCTGATCCTGATGGACGAGGCCACGGTGGGTCTGGACCCCAAGTCGCGGCACGACTTGCTGCGTGTGGTGCGCGAAGAAGCAACTCAGCGCGGCTGTTGCGTGCTGTGGGCCACCCACTGGGTCGAGGAAGCCGACCAGGCCGACCGTGTACTGTTGCTGCATCAGGGGCAACTGATCGCCGACGGTAGCCCGGCCGAAGTCACCGCAACACTCGGATACCCCACCCTGGGACAGGGCTTTATTGCGCGCACCAGTCAACACTTTTCCACAGCAGATCAACCATGAAGTCAACCCACCACCTCCGCAGTCTGCTGGCATCCGGCGCGCTGGCTTTGAGCCTGAGCGTACAAGCCCAACCCATCGCCCTGGTCTCCAGTGAAAAGGACCATGCGATCACGGTCGTCAACCTCGCAACCCTGAGCGTGCAAGGCACCATCGCCACCTGCAAGCGTCCACGCCACATGCAACTCACGCCGGACCGCCGTCAGTTGCTGGTGGCCTGCGGCAATGACAACGTCGCCGACGTCATTGACATGGCCACGCGCCAATCGACCGGTCGCATTCCGCTGAGCGACGGCCCTGAAATTTTTGACCTCTCACCGGACGGCAAAATCCTGTATGTGTCCAATGAGGATGACGCCGAACTCAGCGTCATTGATGTAGCAGGCCGAAAGAAACTGGCAGCGGTCAAGGTTGGCAAGGAGCCCGAGGGCGTCAAGGTTTCCCATGACGGCAAGACGGTGTACGTCACCTCGGAAGTGGCCAGCATGGTGCATGTGATTGACACGGCCAGCCGCAAAGTGGTCAAAGACATCCAGGTCGGCAAGCGCCCGCGCCGCTTTGCCCTGACGCCGGACGGCAATGAATTGTGGGTCACCAACGAACTGGGGGCCAGCGTGAGCATCGTCTCCACCCGTGACATGAAGGTCATCCACACCCTGAACTTCGAACTCAAGGGCGCCCGCGCCAGCGACATCACCCCGGTGGGCATCACGATGAGTGCCGATGGCAAAAAAGCCTTCGTCGGTCTGGGTCGGGCCAACCACGTGGCGTTTGTGGATGTGGCCAGTCGAAAAGTTACACAGCAGGTTCTGGTGGGCAAGCGCGCCTGGAGTGTGGCCCTGAACAAGGCCGAGTCGCAGCTCTTCGTCGTCAACGGCCTGTCCGACGACATGACCGTGGTGGACGTGGCCTCGGCCAAGGCGCTCAAGACCATCCCGGTAGGTCGCATACCCCATACCGTGGTCGTACTGGACTGAAGGTTAACGATGCGATTGCGACTCTTTGCCGTCTTGCTGGCAGCGCTGCTGGGCTCAGCGGCGCAGGCCACCCCCTGGAAAGTCACCCTGCTGGAACTGGCTGACAATCCCGAACTGGACCGCACCCGGCTGGAACGGGCCTATCTGGGTCACCCGGGCGGCTCGGCCAGCGATGGCCTGGCACTGGCATTGGACGAGGCACAATTTGAATTGAAGGCCGCCAAGACGGAAATTCAACTCGACACCCACTCTGTTGCAAAGCCGGACGAGGCACGCGCCGCCGCACTGAAGGCCGAGAAAGCGGGGGCCAAAGTCCTGCTCACCAACCTGCCCGCCGAATGGGTGACGACCGTCGCCGATGCGGTCAAATTGCCTGTGATCAACATCAGCGCCAGCGACGACCGCTTGCGCGAACGCGATTGCCGCCTCAATGTGTTCCATGTGTTGCCGAGCGAGCGCATGCGCGCCGATGCAGTCGCCCAGTCCCTGATCAACCGCAAATGGTCTCAAGTGCTGCTGCTCAACGGACCCAGTGCGCGTGATGCGGAACGCAGCGCAGCAGCCGAAGCCGCCATCCAGCGTTATGGACTCAAACTGGTGAACAAGAAAACTTTCAAACTATCAGCAGACCCGCGCGAACGTCAGCTGGCCAATCCCCTGTTATTGACGGGCGGCGCCAGCTACGACGTCATTTGGGTGGTCGATAGTGATGGTGAATTTGCCCGCATCCTGCCCTACAACACCGCTGCTGCGCGCCCGGTCGTGGGAGATGCCGGCTGGGTGGCACTGGCCTGGCAGGCCCAGTTCGAGCGCTTTGGTGCGCCCCAGGTATCGCGTCGCTTCGCCAAAGCGGCCAGACGGGCCATGACCGACCACGACTGGGCCAGCTGGATGGCCGGCAAGGCCATTGCCGCGGCGGCAGCCGCGCAGCCCCTTGCCAGCAACGCCAGCCAGTTGCTGCAAGTGCTGGGCACCGTCCAGCTCGATGGCTCCAAAGGCGTGACCCTGCAGTTCAGGTCCTGGGACCGGCAACTGCGCCAGCCGCTGCTCCTGACCGATGGCCAGGGCGTGCTGGCCATGTTGCCTCTGGAAGGCATCCTGCACCCACGCAACACCCTGGACACCCTGGGCGCCGACGAGCCCCAAAAACGGTGTCAGGCCAGACCATGATGACCACGCCCCCCCCCTTGCGCCCGGGCCACCTGCTGCAGGCCATGTGGGCGGTGATTCAGCGCGAATTGTTCAAGTTCTCGCGCCAGTATGGGCGGCTGGTGTCCTCCCTGGTACGCCCCCTGCTGTGGCTGGCCGTCTTTGCGGCCGGTTTTCGCAATGTGTTTGGCGTGGCCATCATCGAGCCCTACGACACTTATATTCCCTATGACGTGTACATCGCGCCCGGTTTGATCGGCATGATTTTGCTGTTCAACGGCATGCAATCTTCACTGGCCATGGTGTATGACCGCGAAATGGGCCTGATGCGCCTGCTGCTGACCGCCCCCGTGCCCCGCTGGTGGATACTGGCAGCGAAGCTGCTGGCCACGGGCATACTCTCACTCGTGCAGGCCCTGGCTTTTGTCGTGGTAGCAGCCTTGCTGGGCACCAGTTTGCCGCTACTCGGCCTCCATACACCGCATGTGCTGCTGGCCTGGGTAGGTGCCGCGCTGATGCTCGGTGCCCTGGGTCTCTTGCTGAGTGTTCACATCCGGCAACTGGAGAATTTCGCTGGCACCATGAACTTTGTAATCTTTCCCATGTACTTCATGTCGACGGCGCTGTACCCCTTGTGGAAACTCGAAGAGTCCGGGGCCGGGTGGGTCTACCAGATCGCCCGCTTCAACCCCTTTACCTACGCCGTGGAGTGGATCCGCTTTGCCATTTACGACAAAGACCCCGGCATGGCGCCGTGGATCGTTCTGGGCACGCTGGTACTGTGCTTTGGCCTGGCCTGCTGGGGCTACGATCCGCAGCGTGGCTTTGGTGCATTGAGCAAAAGGGGGGGCGGTACGTGAATGAAAAGTGGCTCCGCAAATCTGAACATCGCTATAAGCGGAAACTCTGAGCATAAGGTCTGGCCGATGATAGCCGGGCGTGACAACGTGTTTGTCGAGCGCGTTGGAGCAGCCTGAAGTACGATGGGTTGTACTTTGAGGTTTACGGCAGTGCCAGTACTGCCAGAGTCAACATCGCCGACTGCTTCGACGGGTACAACACACAGGCCACATTCGAGCCCGGATCGTGTCACGCCCGACCAGCCCTACCTGGACTTGATGACAAAACAGACTGAGGCTGCATAGAATGGAATCCCCCGAGCTGCCCACCGCCGCCGTAGACATAACGCGGCACCTTCTGCATTGGTTTGAGCCAAAGTTGACAGCAGTGGCAGCACTTACTTGCACTCCTGCTTTTCTGCACATGAATCGTTTTTAGGGTGAAAGCCCCCGGGTCGCCTGGTGGATGAGGGATGGGTTAAGGCCGCCTTATTGCTGCTCAAGCAGTCCAACAATATTCTGATGCTTGCCTTCGCGGGCCATGTCAGCAGCGGTTTTGCCGCGGTTGTCT
>DAITMI010000146.1:0-4476 GCA_036835225.1 Rhodoferax sp.
GGTTAAATCGGCCTCTAGCCCCCGTAGAATATGCGTGAGTAGCTACTATATAAATAGCGTCTACTTGGATCTGGGCGTCCGCCCCATCGTGTAGAACTCCGGGTTCGGCAGCATGTTGCTGAAACTGGCCATGCGGTTGGACAGGCCAAAGAACGCCGTGATGGCGGCAATGTCCCACGCGTCTTCGTCATTGAAGCCGTGGGTCTGCAGGGCGGCGAAGTCGGCGTCCTCGATCTCGTCGGCTTGCATGCAGACCTTCATCGCAAAATCCAGCATGGCGCGTTGGCGTGGCGTGATGTCAGCCTTGCGGTAGTTCACCGCCACCTGGTCGGCCACCAGTGGTTTTTTCTCGTAGATGCGCAGAATTGCACCGTGCGCCACCACGCAATACAGGCACTTGTTGGCCGCGCTGGTGGTCGTCACGATCATCTCTCGGTCGCCTTTGGTAAGGCCCGAATCCTCTTTCAGCATCAGGGCGTCGTGGTAGGCAAAAAAGGCGCGCCACTCGGCCGGGCGGCGTGCCAGTGCCAGAAATACAGTGGGGACGAAACCGGCCTTCTCTTGTACCTCCAGCACCTTGGCGCGGATGTCGTCGGGCAGATCCTTGAGTTCAGGGTTGGGGTAGCGGGGCATGTTCATGGTGCAAGGGCTTCGGTTGGGGGGAAGGGTGGGAAAATCTGTTCATTGACAGGGTGGCCTGCGTCTTGGGCAGCGGGCTACTGAATGTAAAAGAACATATTTTGACTTTGCTCAATCGCCCTCAGGCGGTCATACTTCAAATATCGCACACGGTGTCGCAATCTGGCGCTAAATCATGGAGACCCATCATTTGAACGCATTTTCTGACAACAACGAAGCTCCTGGCCTGGAAGAGTTGGTGGCAGGCATTGATCGCGGTATTGAGGCCCATTTGGCCTGGAACCAGAAATTGATGCGCTGTTCGCTGCTGCGCGAATCACCGGGGGACGACATGCTACTTCCCAATGCGCATGAGCTGTGTCGCTTTGGCTTGTGGTTTGCGCGCGTCCGGCCCGCGCTGGAGGATTTCGATGCCCCGCTGGTCCAAAGCATTGCCCAGGCACATCAGTCCATGCACGAGGCCGTGTGTGTCATGTGCGTCAAAGTGCTGGACGGTCAGGCGGCGCAGGCTGTCGAGCTGGCGGCTTACGAGAAAAACCAGACTGAGATGGTGCAGCGGCTCAATGCCCTGCGCCAGCATATTGCGGATGTCGCGACCCGGCACGATATGCTCACTGGCCTGCCGCTACGTCACGGACTTGAACATATGTTTGAGCTGCGCCGCAAAGACGCCCGGCGCACTCAGCAAGCGCTGTGGCTGGCCATGATTGATGTGGACCATTTTAAATCGGTCAATGACAGCCATGGTCATGCCGTGGGCGATTTGGCTCTTCGCCATGTGGCCAAGGCCCTCGCGAGTAGTCTTCGGGAAAATGACCGCCTTATCCGTTTTGGCGGGGAGGAGTTTCTGGGTCTGTTCCTGATTTCGGAGCCCAACGGCGTGGCGGTGGTCGCCCAGCGCATGCTTGATGCCATGCACGCAGCCCCGCTTCGCACCGATCAGGGACTGGTGCTGTCCTTGACTGCGACTGCGGGGTGGGCTTGCGTGCGCCCGGAGGAAGAACTGAGTAGCGCCGTGGAGCGGGCTGACCACGCCTTGTTGCACGGCAAAACGCACGGACGCGATCGTTACGTTCTTGCCCCTGACTGAACAAAGGCGCCACCAGCGCAGCGATTCAGCAGGTGCTGTTGCAGGCCAGCCTCTGCTGCGACGTGCCGGTTGCTGTGGACTGCCTATCATGCTTGATTGGAGAAAAAAAGATGGTTTCATCCCTTGAGAACGTCAGCATGGCGCTGTTCTGCGATTTTGAGAACGTCGCACTCGGCGTGCGCGACGCCAAATATGAAAAATTCGATATCAAGCCGGTACTCGAGCGCCTGCTGCTCAAGGGCAGCATTGTTGTCAAGAAGGCTTATTGCGACTGGGATCGTTACAAGGGTTTCAAGGCCACGATGCATGAGGCCAACTTCGAGTTGATCGAAATTCCGCATGTTCGCCAGTCGGGCAAGAACTCCGCCGACATCCGCTTGGTCGTTGACGCGCTGGATCTTTGCTATACCAAAGCACATGTCAATACCTTTGTCATTATCAGCGGCGACTCCGACTTCTCGCCGCTGGTCTCCAAGTTGCGCGAGAACGCCAAACAAGTCATCGGCATTGGCGTCAAGCAATCGACCTCCGACCTGCTGATTGCCAATTGCGACGAATTCATTTTTTACGACGATCTGGTACGTGAGAGTCAGCGTGCCTTGGCTAAGCGCGAGACACGCGATGCACCCCCTGCACCCAGGCGCTCGCCCGATGAGGAGAAACGCCGCAAGGAGGAGCTGGAAGCACGTCGGAGCCAGGCAGTTGAGATGGCGGTGGAGACTTTCGATGCGCTGGTGTCCGAGCGGGGTGACAGTGGCAAGATTTGGGCCTCGGTGCTGAAAGAAGCGATCAAGCGCCGCAAACCTGATTTCAGCGAGTCGTACTACGGCTTTCGCGCCTTTGGCAATTTGCTCGAAGAGGCGCAAGCACGCGGCCTGCTCGAATTCGGTCGGGACGACAAATCGGGCGCTTATGTTTATCGCAGCAGCGGTGGCCCTGTCCGTAGCGAGGCGCTGCTTGAACGAGCGGTGGCGCGCGAGAGCGCAGCGGAATCGACCGCCGCCCCGGCGTCAGGTGAGCAGCAAGAGCCACGTCGCAAGGGGCGTGGCGGCCGCCAACCGGCTTCGACGCAAGCCGAGCTGGCTTTGCCTCACCGGGTCAATGTGGCTCCGGAAATACAAGCGCTTACCGAGCCGTCCACGCAAACGACCGCAACAGAAGAACAAGTGGTGAATTCAACCCGAAAACCGCCCGCGCGTAGCCGTCGCCCCCGCAAGACAGCACCAAAGTCGGACAATGCGTGAGCGAAACTCCATCGTGGCGGCGCTCATGGCGCATTTTGACCAAGCGCAGGTGACGGCGCCTTATGACGGTATCATCCAGCACTTGCATTTTTGAGATTGCGGCGATCTCGACAAACCAGCAAAATTGATAGCAATAAGTCCTTGCTAAAAAGACTGCCCGTAGCTCAGTTGGATAGAGCAACAGCCTTCTAAGCTGTGGGTCGGGGGTTCGATCCCCTCCGGGCAGACCACGCTGAATATTGACGCGTTACTTTGGCCCATTCAGCACAGGACCAGACGGAGGTGTGAAATGAGGATGGTTTTTGGTGTTTTAAGTTTATTGCTCGCCGTCGCTGTCGTCGGGGCATTGGCCAAGAAGCAGCTGGGTGGCTTGACGGGCGCGGGGACTGCGCCCACCACTTCTGCTGGCGTTGCCTTGCCCGTGGGTACGCCGCAGCAGCGCAGCCAGCAGGTGCAGAACCAAGTCAAAAAGTCGGTAGAGGACGCGATGCAGCAGAGGCGTCCAGAGCTGGATGACCAATGATGCGCCAGCATGTCGGTGTCGAACCTGTCCGGTTGCTGCTGCTTGGCTTGCTGCTGGCAGCTAGCGCGGGCGGCGTCATGGCCGCGCTCGGCAAAGCCCCATCAACGCGTCCGGCCGCTTCAACTTCGACCCCTGCCGCCGGCGCCAGAATGTCGGCCGCCACGCCAGCCCCCCGGTCCAGTCTTTACACGCTGCACGAGGTCCAACTTGAAAATGGGACCAGCGTGCGGGAATATGCAACGCCCGCTGGGCTGGTTTTCGCCGTGGCGTGGCGCGGGCCGGTGTTGCCGGACCTGCGTGCCCTGCTAGGCGACTATTTCAGCACCTTCAAGCTCGAAACTGACCAGGCTCGACTGGCCGGCCGGCGCGGCTCCCCGGTGAACATTGAACGCGCCGGACTGGTGGTCAGGTCCAACGGCCGCATGCGGAATTTTTTTGGACACGCCTATGCGCCGGACCTGGTTCCGGCCGGCGTCGATATCCAAGATGTGCTTCAGTAACTTATTAATTCGTGCCGTGTTCACGGCGCTGGCTGCGATCCTGCTTGCCGGATGCGGTGGCGGGGGTGGTAGCAGCGTTTCGGTGTCGCCCAGCTTGCCGGTGGAAAACAACGTACTGGCCATCACCGTGGACAGCGGCCCCGCAAATACCGGCTACAACGTGAATCGCCTGTATGCGACGGTCAAAGTCTGCCAGCCCGGCACCACCACCTGCCAGACTATTGACCATGTGCTGGTGGACACCGGCTCCAGCGGCCTGAGGCTGTTGTCCAGCGCGATGGACCCTGCCTTGAATTTGAAGCGGCAGATGGTCACCAGTGTTTTGCCTCTGCTCAACTGCGCGCAGTTCGTTGACGATACTTTTGTCTGGGGCCCGGTGGCGACGGCCGATGTCCTGTTGGGCGGCGAGATGGCCGCCAGGGTGCCAATTCAAATCATCGCCGACCCGAGCCGGGACGCGGTGTTCAGCCGTCTGGCCGC
>DAITMI010000147.1:0-4441 GCA_036835225.1 Rhodoferax sp.
CGTCCAGGAGCAACAAGCGCGGCTGACTCAGCAGCGCGCGACAAACCTCGATGCGTCGGCGGTCTATCATCGTGAAGCTTTCGACCGGCTCGAACAGCCGCCCGACCAGCGGCGGGCTGAAGATTTCCAGCAAGGACTTCACTTTCTCGACGTAAGCCTCGTACTCGGCCCGAAACGCCTTGCGCCACAACAGATTGAAGATCAGACCGTGCTGCATGTGCTGATAATCGCCAATGACAATGTTGTCGAAAACCGTGAGGGACAGCGAAAGACGGGAACGCTGGAAGGTACGGGCAACGCCACTGCGGTAAATCTGCTGCGGTGTCTTGCCGAGAATGTTTTCACCATCAAGGGAAATGCTGCCGCTGCTGGCTTTGTACAGCCCGGTCAACACATTGAAGAAAGTCGTCTTGCCAGAGCCGTTCGGACCGATCAGACCAAGTATTTCTCCCTTATGCACCGTCAGGGACAGTTCATCGAGCGCCGTCAGGCCACCAAAGCGCATGGTCAGCTTGTCAACCGAGATCAAGGATTGGCCGGCCATCATGAACCCTTCCTGGCGAAAAAAATCCGTGTCTTGCGCGGCAGCAACCCCTGCGGCCGGAACAGCAGAATCACAATCACCAGCGCTGCATACAACAGGAAACGGTACTCCTGAATGAACTGAAGTTTTTCAGGAAGAATCAACACAATCATGGCGGCCGGAATCAAGCCGGCAATATTGCCCAGGCCACCCAAAATGACAATTGAGAGCATCAGCAGCGAGTCACCAAAAGTGAAGTTATTCGGCGCGACGAATGCAATGATCATCCCGTAAAGACCGCCGGCGATACCCGCGAAAAAGTTGCCCATGGTGAAGGCAATGACCTTCCAGCGAACGATGTGCAGGCCGAAGGTTGATGCCGCCGTTTCATCGGTTCGCACCACGTCCATGCTCAGGCCGACCCAAGAGCGCTCCAGTGCATTGACCAGGGCATAGACACCTGCAAACATGGCAAGACTGAGCAAGGCGTAGGGAACATAAAACGAGATCTCCAGGCCGAACAAACTGAAGCCATCGTTCAACGAAAAGCCGAACAAGTTCAATCCGGGCACCTGCAGGCCTTGCGGCCCACCCAGCACATCGTTGACCTCAATGAAGGTCTTGAACAGGATACCGAATGCGATGGTGACCAGCGCCGCATAGTGGCCACGCGTTCGCAACACGGGCAAGATCAGCAGCGAACCAATGACAGCGGCACTCACGCCAGATATCAGGATGACAAGAACGTGGGGAATGGCAGTATGGGTGGCGAGAACCGCCGTGGCGTAACTGCCAATGCCGAAAAAGGCGGCTCCGGCAAAGTTGGCCACGCCCGAATATCCGAATTGCACCGTCAAACCGAGACAGGCCGTGGAGTACAGCAACACGCCGCACAACATCAGCAACACGAAGTGTGAACTATAGAAAGCCGCGATCAAGGCCAGACCGCAGCCAACGGCCAACCATCGGGACAGGCCCGGGCGCCGTGCAGCCGACTGCTCGACCAGCAAGGTAACACCGAATCGGCGACTCAAAATCACTGCCGGGATTGCGGCAACCAGCAAAATGGCGATGCTGATTTGACTCTCTGCATGGAGGAAAAACCACACATAGACGGTCAGGACAAGCGCCGCGATGCTGAGCATCAAGGCAGATTTGGCGGGGGTTATGGTTTCTTTTTGTTTCATGGTACTAAACTCGTTCGCTCGACTTTTCGGCGATCAGACCAGTCGGTTTCCAGGCCATAAAAATGATGACGACGGCGAAGGCAAAAACGTCCTTGTAAGAGCTGGGAATGCCGGGAATCAGTGCTGGCAACATGGCGCTGCCAATCACCTGCAAAGCAGCGAAAAGAAATCCGCCAATGATGGCGCCATAGATATTGCCCAGCCCCCCCAGGATGGCCGCGGCAAATCCAATCACCCCCAGCAGCAAACCGACATTGAAGTTGACTTCGTAGTAGTACAGGCCGTTCATCACACCGGCGAGCGCAGCCAGACCAGAACCCAGTGCAAAGGTAATCAACACAACCGCCTCGAAGTTGATGCCCATCAATCGCGCGGTCTCCCCGTCTTGCGCCACAGCACGAATCGCCATGCCGAGTTTGGTGCGCGTGATGAGAAGGTGTACGCCGGCAATGGCAAGCACGCCGCTGGCCAGCAAAATCAGGTTGTCAATCCGCAACGAAAGCCCACCCAGCTCAATCATGGACGTAGGCAGCAATGCGGGAAACGGTTTTGAGTTGGAGCCGTCAGGATAGAACAGACGAACCGCCTCGCGCATCACGGTGCCGAGCATCAGCGTCGCCAACAGCGTGTTGAGCGGTGGCGCATGACGCAGCGGCAGGATCAGGAACTTGGCAATGCCGGCACCCAGCAAACCAGTGACAGCGACTGAAAAAACAACCACCGCGAGCAGCTGTAGCGCAGGAGAAGCCAGCCCGATGCTCATCATCACGATGGATGCCGTGAGCCCGGCGAAGGCCCCCACCATCAAGGTGTCCCCGTGCGAGAACTTGATAACGTCCAGAACCCCGAAAAACAGGGTAAAGCCAACGGCGACCATGGCGTAAATCACGCCCAGCATCAGGCCATTGAAGATGTATTGACTAACTTCATTCATCGGGTTTCCTGAAACGATTGAGGATTACCCTCCCGCGCCGCCGATGGCGTGCAGGAGGGCATCCAGGGAATTACAAACCGGCCAGCTTGCGCTTGCCTTTGCCGTAGCTGCTGTCTTCCCAAACCACCCATGCGCCGTTTTCCACCACGTACTTGGTGATCAGCGGCACGATGTTCTGGCGATGGTCGTCAAAGGTCACCTTGCCAACAATCGTATCGACATCGCTGGTCTTGTTCAGAACGTCACGCACTTTTTTGCGATCCGGACCAACCTTCTCCACGGCATCCATGATCAGATTGGCGGCGGCAAATGCAAAGGGACCATAAGCCTCTGCCGATTCGCCGTATTTTTGCTGCGCGTATTTGCTGGTGAAGAAAAGCCCGCCTGGCAGCTTCTCCCATGGCGCCCCTTCGATAAACGAAAGCGTGCCTTCAGCCAGCTCCTTGCCGGCACCCTGAATATAGGCATCGGACTTTATCCCGGAGGTACCCTGGAATTGAGCCTTGATGCCCAGCTTCTCCATCTGCGTCCGAATCCGTACCCCGAGCGGCGTCAGTCCGCCGAAGTAAATGACGTCCGGATTCAACTCACGAATCTTGGTCAGTTCGGTGGTGAAATCCTGTTGGTCAGCCGTCACACCGAAGGTGCCCAGGACCGTACCGCCACCTTTTTTCAGGAATTCGCTGAAGTATTTGTTGTGTCCTTTGCCGTAGTCCGTTGTGTCATGAATAATGGCCCATTTTTTGTAGCCCAGTCCGGCCATGAATTTGTAGGCGACCTCGTTCTGATTGATCATCGTGCCGTTGACACGATGAACTTCCTTGAAGTTGTTGCCGTAGGTGACCTCGGGCAAAACCGCACCCCACACCACAGCCGGCATGCCAAAACGGTTGTACACGCCCGCCGTGGCCATGGCGACTGCCGAGCAATAGTGTGTGACGCCAGCCACGATATTTTTGTCTGCGGCCACCTTGGTCGCCACCTGCACACCCACATTGGGCTTGCACTCGTCGTCCTGCGCCACCAATTCATAGGTGTATTTGGATTTGGGGTCCTGATTGCGCAGGCGTACTGCCAAGTCTGCCGAATTGCGCCCTCCCAGCCCCATATTGGAGACCCCACCGGTCAACGGACCAACAAAGGCGATTTTCACCACTTCTTTAGCCATGACTGGACTGGCCAGAAGAGCCAGACTCATGGATGTCAACAGCGCCGTTCCGGCCAATATTGTGTTTCGCCTACGCATAGTCGTTTCCTTTCGGGTGGATTGATGGTTCAAATTAAGTAACACGATCCTGATTGAAAGTACTTTGAATACAGTTCAAGTCACTTGAATTTCTACAAGCATGGTTTATGCCAGATATAGTCCTCACTCAATATGAGAGGAAACCCGAACCCGTCAAACACCTCCCTTCGGGAAGCAGGGGCTCCCTGAATAATTTGACAGGGTCCGCCGTGTTGCAGACCTCAAGTCGATCAGCAAATCCAGGCGAATCGCCAGCTCAGCGCACCGCCACGGTGCACAAGGGACACTCCGCTTTGGTGCCACTCAATCATCGAGGCCGCTGAATTGAGGGCGCCAGGCATCCATGCTCGTTCCATCATGGGCGCTGTGCTTTCCAGGCTCGAGGCTACCCACGCCAATCTTGCCCCCGTCGGCACCGCTGTCCTTTTGCGGCAGGGGCGACTCATCGGGTGTTGATAGACTTGAGCCAATGACCGACGCCGTTAAGACCCATACTCCAATGATGACCCAGTACCTGGGCCTGAAGGCGGACTACCCCGACACCCTGCTGT
>DAITMI010000148.1:0-4402 GCA_036835225.1 Rhodoferax sp.
GCGCCGCGTCAGCGGGCGACGCGGCAAGGGCAGGGCGCGCGGCAGCCCACCACAGCAAGGCGGCCAAACCGATATTGGTCAGGCTGGCGAACTGGTTGCGCTGGCGCAGGTTGGCGAAGGCTTCGCCCGCGCCGCTGCTGCTGACCCAGGGCCCGAACACGGCGGTCGCCCCAAAATACTGCAGCAAGCCCAACAGTGAACTCAATAACGCGGCCAACAGCCAGGCCATGGCCGTGGCGCTCACCAGGCGCCCGGCGGCACCCCGCTTTTTGGCAACCGCGACCGCCCCCAGCAAGGCCGCCGCACACGTCCACGAGAACAGCAGCGACACCACGACTGGCGTTGGTCCGACCGAAAACGGATTGAGCCAGGGCAGCGCGATGAAAAAGAACAGGGCAATGGACAGCATGGAGTTGAAGGCACTAGCCCCGCATTGTCGCGGCGAAACGGTGGATTCCTATTCCCCTGTGGCGCGTCTTGCACCACACTGTCGCCTTCCACCACCACTATGCCGGAGACCCGCATGCGCATCGGACTACCCACGGAAATCAAGAGCCACGAATACCGCGTGGGGCTGACACCTGCCAGCGTGCGCGAACTGAGCGCCCATGGTCACCAGGTGCTGGTGCAAAACGGTGCCGGCGCCGCCATCGGCCTGAGCGACGCACAGTACCGGGCGGCCGGGGCCGAGCTGGTGGCCGAGGCCGCCGCCGTGTTTGCCCAGGCCGACATGATCGTCAAGGTGAAAGAGCCGCAGCCGTCGGAGTGCGCGCTGCTGCGCCCCGGGCAAATTTTGTTCACCTACCTGCACTTGGCGGCGGACCCGGCGCAGACCACCGCCCTCGTCAACTCCGGTGCGGTCTGCATTGCCTATGAGACCATCACCGGCCCCGGCGGCGGCCTGCCGCTGCTGGCACCGATGAGCGAGGTGGCCGGGCGCATGGCGGTGCAGGCCGGCGCGGCGCATCTGGAAATCGCCAAAGGCGGCATGGGCCTGCTGCTGGGCGGCGTACCGGGGGTGGCGGCCGGCCAGGTGGTGATTCTGGGTGCCGGCGTGGTCGGCACCAACGCCGTGCAAATGGCGGTGGGGCTGGGGGCGCGGGTCACGGTGCTGGACAAGAACGTGGACCGGCTGCGTCAGCTCGACCTGCTGTTTGGCAACCGCATCACCACGTTGCACGCCAGCGCGCACAGTGTGGAGCAGGCGGTGCTCAAGGCCGATCTGGTGATCGGCGCGGTGCTGATTCCCGGCGCGGCGGCGCCCAAGCTGGTGACGCGCGCCATGGTGGCGCGCATGCAACAAGGCGCGGTGATCGTGGACGTGGCGATTGACCAGGGCGGCTGTTTTGAGACCTCGCACGCCACCACGCACGCCGAGCCCACCTTCGTGGTGGAGGGCGTGGTGCACTACTGCGTCGCCAACATGCCGGGCGCCGTCGCCCGCACCGCCACCTTTGCGCTCACCAACGCCACGCTGGCGCATGCGGTGGCGCTGGCCGACAAGGGCTGGCAGCAGGCGCTCCAGGACGACCCACACCTGAAGAACGGCCTGAATGTGGCCCACGGGCAGGTGACGTATGAAGCGGTGGCGCGGGCGCTGGGCTACGACTATGTGAGCGCTGACAGCATGCTGGGCTGACTTGCCAAGTCCGGCGAGGTATAGGCTGCTGTAGGTCGGGATCAAACCGTAGCCGGCTGGGGACACGGTCAACTGCGGGACCCGTGGGAATGGACCAAGGTTTAGCCCGTGGCATCAAACGCTTTTCTTGTCTAACACGCACGCCAAAAAAAATTTAGACATCAATAAAATCAACAACTTAGCTTAACTTTATCGATTACTGTGGCTAATTTCCTGCCTAATTCAAGGAGTCTTTAGACAAGAACCAAACCGCCGATGAGCGCGGTCCCACGGGCAGCACCAGCCCAGCCAAACGCATGCTCTGGAGCAGATTTCTGATTTTGTTTGCCTTTTGGATGGCTGTCAGCACACTGGGTAATTTGGGCAGTAAAAGCTCGTCCAAATCAGATCGTGTCGCCTTGCCATACTTCTTGATGTAGTTAAGAACCAACTGCTGGTAATACCGATCATCCAGCCCCCGGTTGTGAATGTACCGGGCTTTCTGGCCTGCGGCATCTGCCATCTTGGCAGATATGAAGTACTTTGGCGCACGTCCTTCAATCAGCTGCAACTCCCGCAGCTCCTTGGCTTGTGCAGTCGTTAGGCCCTGGCCTTTTTGTACTCGATCCAGAAGCAGCACCTGACCCAGTTCCAGATCGGATCGGGCCATCAATGCACGCGCAAACTTGGGGTCAAGAATTTGCCCTTGCAGCACCAATTCCACGCGGGGATGCCCTTGCGGCGATGCATCGAACGTGTAGTCTGGCAGTGGAAACAAGCGCTGCCGTTGGGTCGCAAACATGCGGCGAATACCACTGCCCGCTTGCTCGATCATGCGTAGCCGGATCATCCCCTCAATCAACCATTGATTACGATAGTGCTCCGGTGGAGACTGGTGTTCGAGCATCCACTCCACGCTCGGGGGAATGAACTGCCCCAAGTTGGTCAACACCAAGCGCTCCGGGTGCTCCACGAGGTTGATCTTGCCGCCCAAAAGATAGTCTTGGTGCGCCACACAGTTGTGCAAGGCCTCACGCACCACCCACGCGTCGTATTGCTGCACAGGCGTTGGGAACAAGGTGCCATCGGGCATGTGATCCAGCGTCACGTTGCGGACACGGGAAAATGCACGCTCGGTAGCCAACAGAAATGGCATGCCAAACGGGTGCGAGGTCACCGTGCCATTCTGTGCATCACGAAGAATCCAGCTGATCTTGGCATCCACCGGGGCCAAGAAATGTGCCGCCTCGTCTCTACCCAGCAACAACAAAGCCGAACGCGTCACACGCCCCTGCTTGGTGACATGGGCTTTGTTGAGCAATGTGGCAACGCTCCATTGCGCGACTTCAGCCCGAATGTCATCGTGCCGTCGGGCATCGGGCTCGCCCCGAATCAAAAACTCGGTGTACCGCTGGCGCGCGGCAGTGAGCGCCTCTGCATCCAGATCATCCAGGGTGGCACGCCCAGCAGTTCGGCGTAGTTGAGGGCCTGCGCCATGCCCGCGCCCATGGCGTGGCCGTTGTCTTTGGCCTCGACCACGGCGAGCGGAATGTTGGGCTTGTGGCACAGCACAAAGTCGGCACGCAGCACGGTCGCGGGGTCACGCCGCGCGGTTTTGCCGCGCACCACGACACGCCCGTCGCGCAAGGGAAACTGGGCGTAAATCTGCTCCACGGCATGCCAGCCGGCCTGCACCATGGCGGGTCGGATGTACTTGTCGCAGAGGTCGCTCTCGGAGAGATTTTTCTTGTTCATGACAGTCCCTGATGGGCCGGCGGCGGCTGGCCGGGCAAGGGGACTATTGTGTGCAGTAAATCCTGGGGGGCGGCGGAAACGGGCGGGCGTCAGGCCGATCAGTCACAAAAATTATGCCAAACCGAGCTGTAGCCCCATACCTATTGTCTATGTAGCTATTAATTAAATAGCAAATGGCCCGCCAACCCGGTACAGCTACCGGGCTGGCGGGCCATGGGGCCAGCTTGGCGTCAGCGGCTCAAAGCTCAGTCGGCCTTGATCGCCTCAACCGACAAGGTGATGGTGACATCGTCGCCCACGTTGGGGGCGTACTTGCCGGCATTGAATTCAGTGCGCTTGATCACGGTGGTGGCATCGGCGCCGATGGCAGGCTTTTTCATCATTGGGTGCGCGGTGCTCACAAAATGCGTCACTTTCAGCGTGACGGGCTTGGTCACGCCCTTGATGGTCAGGTTGCCTTCGATGGCGGCGGGCTTGTCGCCTTCAAACACCACCTTGGTGGACTTGAAGGTGGCGGTGGGGAACTTGGCGGTGTCCAGGAAATCTTCGCCCTGAATGTGGCCGTTGAACAGGGCGGAGCCGGTTTCGACCGATTTCATGTCGATCACCACATCCACCGAACCGGTCTTGGCGACCTTGTCCAGCACCAGCGTGCCGGTGGTTTTGTTGAATTTGCTCAACTGGGTCGACAGGCCAAAGTGGTTGTAAGAGAAGCGTGGGAACGTATGGCCGCTGTCCACGTTATAGGTCTCAGGGGCAGCCAGGGCAGAGGTGGCGGCGCCGGCAATGAGGGCGATGGCGGCGGAGAGTTTGAGGAGTTTGTTCATGGTGAAGTTATCTTAAAAAAGCAGTTGAAAAAAACTGACGAGGGAAAAAGGAGGGAGTAACCGGGCTGACTTAGAGCTTGCCCACGCCATTGAGCGCGAGCTTGAATTTGACTTGCACGTCGTCGGCCACCATGCTGGTGTCGGCCCACTCGCCTTCGCCAATCTTGAAGGCCAGACGCTTGATGGGCAGCACGCCGGTGGC
>DAITMI010000149.1:0-4331 GCA_036835225.1 Rhodoferax sp.
AAGCCCCGATCGAGGCGCTGGGCCTGTCCAACGGCGCGCGCAGCGGCCTGACCGGTTTTGTCGCCGGGGTGGCCCGCACTTCACTCGCAGCGAAGGGTGTCACCCTCAACAACCTGCTGCCCGGTGTTTTCGACACCGACCGTATCAAGAGCATGCTGCAGGCGACCTCGCACAAGACCGGCCAGTCGGTAGAAGCCCTGGCGGACGCACGCCGGCGCAATATTCCGGCCAGGCGTTTTGGTACGCCCGAAGAGTTCGGCGCCATCTGCGCTTTCCTGTGCAGCGTGCATGCCGCCTACATGACCGGTCAGAACGTGCTGGCCGATGGCGGGGCGTATCCAGGGACTTTTTAAGCAGGGCGGATTTCTTCAAGAAATATTTTGCAGAAATTTCACAACTGCTGGAATAAAGCGTGGGGCAGTTCCGTCTATCCGGTTGTCTACTCAAGACTTCAACCCATAAGAACTCACCCCATGAAAATTCCAGCTATTCCTGCCTTCATGATCTCGTGCGCTGCCGCATTCTTTGCGCCCTTGGCCCAGGCTGAGTCTCCCCTCAAGGCGATGGACGGTGTCATGGTCACGGCTGCAGGCCAGACGGTTTACACCTTCGATAACGACACGGCCGGTAGCGGCAAGAGCGTTTGTAACGGACCTTGCGCCGGCTTGTGGCCGCCTGTGGTGGCCGGCGCTGATGCCAAGCCCGAGGGTGATCTGACGATCATCACCCGTGACGACACTGCCAGGCAGTGGGCCTACAAAGGCAAGCCGATTTACCGCTACGCATCGGACACCAAAGCGGGTGACCGCAGCGGGGACAACTTCAAAAACGTCTGGCACGTCATCAAGCCCTGAGCCAGGCATGAATTAAATTGTTGTCGAATCCAGTCACGCTGATTCCATGCGCGCCCAAGAAGACGCCGATATCGTGGCCTGCCTCCCCAGCCTGCGACGCTATGCGCGCGGGTTGACCTCTAACCGCGAGCGCGCCGACGACCTGGTGCAAGACACGCTGGAGCGTGCCTGGGGGCGATTCGCATTGTGGCAACGGCGCGGCGAGGTCAGGGCCTGGATGTTTGGCATCATGCACAACCTGTTCATTGACCGGCTGCGTACCCAGCGCAGCACGCCCGAGCAGTCCGTGGGCGATGCGCTTCCCGAATCGCCCGACCGCGCGACGCAATCCGATCGGCTTGAGGTGCGCGACCTGGACCGGGCGCTGCAACGCCTTCCGCCCGAACAGCGGGCGGTGCTGCTGCTTGTCGGTGTGGAAGACATGAGTTACCAGGAAGTGGCCGATGTGCTCGGCGTGCCGATGGGGACGGTGATGTCGCGGCTGTCGCGTGGGCGTGAGCGCCTGCGGGCTGAACTGGAAGGACGCGAAGTGACCCCCAAACTTCAGCGTGTGAAATAACATGGAAAAAAACAAGCTGACTTCCCCCACCGGCACCGTACCGATCACCGAAGCTGATTTGCACGCCCATGCCGACCATCAACTGTCCCCGGAACGACAGGACGAGGTTGACCAATTTTTGCGTACCCGACCCGATGAATTGCGCCGGGTACAGGACTGGAAAAGCCAGAACGAGTCGCTGCGCCAGCTGCTCAATCCGGTGCTTGAGGAGCCGCTGCCCTTGCGCCTGCCGCTGCGACCCGAGGCGATGGTCTGGCCCTGGCGTGGTATGGCGGCTGGAATCGTCATTGCCGTGGTGAGCGCCAGCTCTGCCTGGTTCGCGCGTGGGTCGGTGGATGCCAGTGCCGCCCGCCTTGCCGCCGGCACCAACTCCTCAGTGCTGGCCTACCAGGACGGAAGCCTGAGTGGTTTTGCCCACCGGGCGGCGGTGGCCCACGTGGTGTACAGCCCCGACGTCCGGCGTCCGGTGGAGGTGGGTGCCGACCAGGAGCAGCAGCTGGTGACCTGGTTGTCCAAGCGCCTGGGCACCGAGGTGAAGCCCCCCAGCCTCAAGGCCGTGGGCTACGAACTGATCGGCGGCCGCTTGCTGCCGGGGGACACCGGACCCGTGGCGCAGTTCATGTACCACGACCGCACCGGCCAGCGCCTCACGCTCTACGTCAGCCGTGAAGTGCCCAAGACATCAGGCGAGTCAGAAACGGCTTTCCGGTTTGGCAAGGAGGGTCCGGTCAACGTTTTTTACTGGGTTGACAAAAACTTCGGCTACGCCATTTCGGGCGGATCGGGCCGCGATGAACTGATGCGCGTCTCGAAAGAGGTTTACGGCCAGCTCGGCCGGGGCTGAACTTTCGCAACGCTGAGGTCGCCTGCATCAGACGCATCCGCTCATGCCCGCCAACCCTGGGGACCGTTTCATTTTTCAACGGAAACCAATTTATTCAAGGAAACTTCATGAACGCCAATCGCCGGGAAATTCTTAAATACACGGCTGCGGCCGCCGCTGCAGCAACATTGCCCGCCAGCTTTGCCCAAAACGTTACAGGGGCCATAGACTCCCGCGACCGCGTTTTCATCACCAATGAAGACTCCAACACGCTGGTGGTGATCGACCCGCGCACCAACACGGTGGAGACCACCATCAACCTGACCAGCTTTGATGAAGATGCGCGCCCGCCGTTTCGCTACATCACCGCGGGGGTTGCCCCAACCCATGCGGCGATGATTCACAAGCCGCTGTACCACGGCTGCATTGATGCGCACGGTGCCGTGCCGTCACCGGATGGCCGCTTGCTGGCCACCAGCGGGCGTGGCTCCAGCAATATTTACCTGATCGACGCGGTGGAAAAGCGCGTGATCGGCAACACGCCCAATCCGGCGGCCGGACCCACCACCAATCCAGAGCGTCTGTCCAGTGGCATCTTGCTGGGACGCGAGCCGCATGAGCCCACGTTCAGCCGCAATGGCAAGGAACTGTGGGTCACCTTGCGCGGCGAAGACCGCATCGCGATCTTGGATGTGGACCGCGCGCTGCGGCAGTTGCGAGGCTCCGACGTTTCGTCGGTGCGCCAGTTCCTGCCGACGCTGAACGGCCCGGCGCAGGTGTGGTTCAACCGCGAAGGCACGCTGGCTTTCGTGGCCAGCCAGAAGGTGGCTAAGGTCGATGTGTTTCGTGTCAACCTGGGCGCCAACGGCCATTCGCAGCCGAAGCGCCTGATCACACTCGACATCAGCGCACAGGACAAGCTGGGTTTCACGCCCTTCATGAAAACCACGCCCGATGGCCAGGAGGTCTGGTTCTCCCACAAACTGGCGGACGCGCTGTCGTGCCGCTCGACGCGCGAGGGGTTCGAGCTGCTCGACAACGTGACGCTGGGTGCTATGGGGCGGCCCAACCATGTGGAGTTCGTGTCCAATGCCAAGGGCAGTGTGGTGTATGCCAGCCTGGCGCGGGTGGACGACAGCGGCCCCGGCGGCGTGGCATCGAGTCAGATTGCGATCATTGACCGCAGTGCAAAAACCGGCGATCGCAAAATGACAGGCAGCTTTTTCAGCCACGGCCGCGAATCGCACGGCCTGTGGACAAACCCTGAAAACACCTTGCTGTACGTTGCCCACGAGCAGGACGAACTGCCCGGCACGCCCAACGCCGGCCAGACCGTGTGCAGCGCCTTTGACGTCAGCGACCCGTTCAAGCCGAACTTCGTCGCGCAAATTCCGCTGGGCAACCTGGCCCTGCCGTCGGGCGGTCTGCGCAACAAGAAGAGCATCAACCTGGTGTACGTGCGGCCCGGGGTGAAAGGTCAGACGGCATGATAGCTGCCGCCAGGATGCGGACAAGACTCGCGCTGGCCGTCACTATGGCCGTGCTGGCGGGCAGCGCCGTGGCGCAGTATGCCCCCGGTCATGACCATGCAGCCATGCAGGCAGACTCAGCGCCTGGGTTTCAAACAGACATGGACGCGGGCATGGCGCGCATGATGCAGGACATGCATGCGCCGGGCTACAGCGGCAATGCTGATGCGGATTTTCTAGCCATGATGATTCCGCACCATGCGGGCGCCGTCGACATGGCGCGACTGGTGCTAAAGCATGGCCGCGACCCGGCCACCCGCCAGTTGGCTGAAGAGATCATGGCCGGTCAGACCATCGAGATCGAAAGCATGACGCGGCGACTCGCCGCATTGCGTCAGCCCGTATCCGACAGCCCTAGGCCAGAGTTCCCATCCCTCGGCGGTAACCGCGGAAACTGAGGTGGGCAGCTTACCGCCGCGCTGACACCACAATCCCGCCCACAATCAGCCCAAACGCCAGCGCGTGATACAAGTGCGGCAGTTCTCCTAGGAAGGCTGCCGACAGCAAGGCCGCAAACAGCGGCGTGAGGTTGGAGAAAAAGCCGGCAATCGCCGGGCCGACGCGCT
>DAITMI010000150.1:0-4074 GCA_036835225.1 Rhodoferax sp.
TGGCTTCATGGATATCGGTGCGCTCCAGCGCGCGGTAAAACCAGCGCAGCGTCAGGCTCTGGATGGGAAAGCTGTAGCCGCTGTCATCGCTGTTGAATGCATACAGCCCGATGAATACCAGGGGCAGGTGCAAAAAGGCCAGCCCCGCATAGGCGACCACACGCAGCAGGCTGGGGCGGCGCCAGGTCTTTTGGTTAGAGCGCATTGAATGCCCCCAGTCTGCGTGCAATCGACAGGTAAATGGTAATCAGCACAATGGGTACGCAGGTAAACGCCGCGGCCATGGGAATGTTGCCGATGGTGCCCTGCATGGTGTAGACCATGTTGCCGATGTACAGGCCAGACGGCCCCACCAGTTGCGGAATGATGTAGTCGCCCAGCGTGAGCGAAAAGGTGAAAATGGAGCCCGCCACCACACCCGGGAAGGCGAGCGGCCACAGCACGTTGCGAAAGGTCTGAAACGGCCGGGCGCCCAAGTCGCCCGAGGCCAGCAGCAGGTTGGCCGGCACGCGCTCGATGGCGGCCTGGATGGGCAGCACCATGAAGGGCAGCCAGATGTAGGTGAACACCAGAAAACGCCCCAGGTTGGAGGTGGCCAGGGTGTCGCCACCAATCACCGGGAGCTGCAGCACGGCCTGCAGCGCACCGCGCCAACCCAGCGCATCCAGCACCCAGTAAATCACACCGCCTTGCGCCAGCAGCACGGTCCAAGCATAGGCCTTGACGATGTAGCTGGCCCACATGGGCAGCATCACGCCGACAAAGAAAAAGCCTTTTTCTGCCGGGCTGGCGTGGTGGGCCATGTAATAGGCCATGGGGAAGCCTATCAGCACGGTGCCCAGGGTGACCGCAATGGCCATGCCCAGGGTGCGCAGCACGATGTCCAGGTTGGCGGGCACCATGAGCCCTTCGAAATTTGCCGTGGTGAATTCGGCCACCACCGACATGCTCATGTCGTCAAAGGTGAATACGCTTTGACTCAGCAGAGTGAGTAAGGAGCCCACATACACCACGCCAAACCACAGCAAGGGCGGTGTGAGGATGAGCAGCAGCGTCAGCGTACGGCGTTGGTACAGCAGGTTGGATACTGCGCGGATCGTGGTGGTCTCAGGCATCCAGCATCACCATGTGCTTGTGTGCCCAGCTCAACGCCACGCGTTGACCGGCGCGGGTGTGCGCGGCCAGCTCGGACGCGGCTTCGCTTTCGGCTTGCATGGCGGTCACAATCTGACCGCCTACCTGGACTTCCAGGCGTTGGTTGGCGCCCAAAAATTGGATGGCTAGCACCTCGCCCTCGACCTGCAGCATGCCCTCTTCAGCCGTGCTGCCTGGTGCCATAACGGCAATGTTTTCCTGGCGTACGGAAAATGCCTGCGGCTTGCCAGTGATGGTATGGGCCAGAGCGGTGTCGATCACGTTGGAGCTGCCCACAAAATCCGCCACAAAGCGGGTGCGTGGCTGGTGGTACAGCACGCGTGGGCTGGCAATTTGCTCAATCTTGCCATGGTTGAAAACGGCGATACGGTCTGACATAGACAGCGCCTCGCCCTGGTCATGGGTCACGTAGACAAAGGTAATGCCCAGCTTGCGGTGCAGTACCTTGAGCTCCACCTGCATCTGCTCACGCAGCTTCATGTCCAATGCGCCCAGCGGCTCGTCCAGCAGCAAAATACGCGGCCGGTTGACCAGTGCGCGGGCCAGTGCCACACGTTGGCGCTGTCCGCCCGAGAGTTGTGCCGGTCTGCGCTCTGCATGGTCGGGCAGGGCGACCATGGCCAAGGCTTCCCGTGCCTTGGCATGGCGCTCGGTCTTGGGTACTTTTCGCACCATCAGTCCATAGGCCACGTTGTCCAGCACGTTCATGTGCGGAAACAGGGCGTAGTCCTGGAAAACGGTGTTCACATCGCGCTCATAGGGGGAGGTGCCAGAAGCCTCTTTGCCCATCAAAGTCAGGCGGCCGTTGCTGGGCTGTTCAAAGCCCGCCATCAGCCGCAGCGACGTGGTCTTCCCCGAGCCCGATGGCCCCAGCATGGAGAAAAACTCGCCTTCTTCCACGGTGAAGCTCACGCTGTCGAGCGCTTTGACTTCACCGTAGTACCTGGAAACTTCTTTGAACTCGATAGCAACTGGCATACACACCTTCTGGTTTTTGCGTTTTAACGACCGCCCATGACGGCGATATAGTCCATAGCCCACTTGGCGTAGGGAACACAGGTGCCCTGGGTGGTGCACTTGGCTTGCGGAGTCTTCCAGAACTTGATTTTGTTGAGGTCGTCAAATCCGTTGATCTTGCAGAAATCACTGCCACCGGGGGCTTTGGCCTTGCAAGCGCCGGGTGTCACAGGAACCGTACCGAACCATTCGGCCAAGGGAGCCTGCAACTTGTCGCTGAGTGTGTGCTCCATCCACTGGTAGGCGCAGTTCACGTTCTTGGCGTTGGTGTGCAGCATGGTGGTGTCTGCCCATCCGGTGGCACCTTCCTTGGGGATGACCGATGCGATTGGTTTCTTTTCACCTTTCAGTGAATTGACCATAAAACCCCACGAGCCGGACGCGACCACGCCTTCGTTCTTGAAGTCGTTCATTTGCACGGTGGCATCGTGCCAGTAGCGGTGGGTCAATTTCTTTTGACCACGCAGCAGTTCCAGAACAGCGGCGTATTGCTTTTCGTTCAGTTCATACGGGTCTTTGATACCTAGCTCCGGCTTTTTGCTCATCAGGTACAGCGCAGCATCGGCGATGTAAATGGCGCCGTCAAAGGCTTGAACGCGGCCTTTGTTGGACTTGCCATCGGGCAGGTTTTGTTCTTCAAACACCACGGACCAGGAATCGGGCGACTTTTTGAACACGTCGGTGTTGTACATCAGCACGTTGGGCCCGGACTGGTAAGGCACACCGTAGTGCTTGCCATCCACGGTGTGCCAGGATGCGTTTTGCAGGCGTGAGTCCACATTTTTGTAGCTGGGGACCAAGCCCACATTGACCTCCTGCACAAGTTTGGAAGCGATCAGGCGCCCGCTGGCGTCTCCTGAGGCGGTGACCAGGTCGTAGCCACCAGCTTTCATCAACGACACCATTTCATCGGAAGTGGCGGCAGTCTTTACATTGACTTTGCAGCCGGAGGCTTTTTCAAAGCCGGTGGTCCAGTCGTAGTCCTTCACAGTCTCGCCACGCTCAATGTACCCCGCCCAGGCGATGATGTTGAGTTGCCCCTCACCCTTGCCGATTGCCTTGGGTGGAGCTGCGAGGCTGGATGCGGCGGCGGAAACCGCCAGCAAACCAGTGATGAGTGCGCGGGTTTGGAACATAAAGAACTCCTGACGTTGGTTTGTTGTGGCGCGCATGTGCGAACCAATGAGCATCTTAGGTTTTGCCTCTCTGCTTAACCATATCCCGAAAGCAATACAATCCATCTGAAAAACAGAAACCTTGCACCAAAAAACGTTTATTTAATGGTTTGCCCTATGTATCAAAGCGGTGCATTTACGGGTTTACCCTTTAAGTGAGCAAAAAGGGTGTCTGAAATGCAGAAATAGGGATATGAGTACATCTTTTAAGAGCATTCGGTATTTCATAGCAGTCGCAGAGTCTGGCTCCATTTCAGCCGCCATCCATGAGCTGGGTGTGTCTCAATCGGTGGTTTCCGCCGCCATTGCCCAGATCGAGGCCGATTTGGGCACGCTGTTGTTTGAACGCCGGGCGCGGGGCATGTCGCTCACCCATGCCGGTCATCAGTTTTTGCGCCACGCCCACCAGATCGAGATCGCCATGCGCAATGCGCGGGACGCTTTGGCGTCCCGGCCCGACACCGTTACCGGTAGTCTGAATATCGGGGTGACCAGCCTCATGGTGGGGTACTACCTGCCGTTCTTGCTGGAGCGTTTTCGGCGCGTGTTCCCGCGCATCCAGGTGCAGATTACGGAGGACCGGCGCGATTATCTGGAACACCTGCTGGTCAGCGGCGAGCTCGACGTCGCCCTGATCGTCGTCTCCCAATTGCAGAACCATCGGGCGCTGGAAACCGAAACCATTTTGCGCTCCGGCTGGCGGGTGTGGCTTCCGGTGAACCACCGT
>DAITMI010000151.1:0-3947 GCA_036835225.1 Rhodoferax sp.
GTCCACCTTGGCGCCGAGAAGACCGCGGACGAGCAAATCCGGTACAAGTTGCCCCCTAATGTGCGCGACCTGCAGTGCCATTACCTCGTTGGAGACATCGAAGGGGGCGAGCCCCATGCTCAGGTTGGCGACGCCGCGTATTTTTCGGCCAGTGAGCGGCTGCACAAGTGGTTCCGCGAGCCCGAGGGGGAGCCCGATGGCAAATGGCTCGATCAGGTGGTGGTGCAGAAAAACCGTAGCGAAGCAGCTGGCAGCAACGACTTTTTTTACAGCAAAGCCGCGTGGAAGCAGATCTGCGACAGCTATTCGAGCAACTGCCCCGACGCCTCGTTTCAAGCTTATTTCTGGTCTGTGCGCAACATGCACACGCCGTTGATAAAGCTCGCCTCCATCGCGCGCAGCGTTCCGCCGACGCGCGTATTTCACGCGGTGACAACCGGTTATGCCGGCTTGTTGGGTTCTATCCTGCACCAGCGCACCGGCCGGCCACTGATTCTCACGGAGCACGGTATCTACACCAAGGAACGCAAAATCGAGTTGCAGTCACGTTTCCTGCGCGATGCGCCGGACGGCCTGGTCGAAACGTCTGGCGTGGGCATGGAGTACTACCATGAGACCTGGCTGCGCATGTTCGAGGGCATCGGGCGGCTGACCTACCTGGCATCCAATCCGATCATTTCGCTCTACGAACTCAACCGGCAGCGCCAGATCCGTGACGGGGCCGAGGCCGCTCGTACCCGAATCATTCCTAATGGGGTTGACATCTTGCGCTTCGAGCCACTACGCGCCCGCCACCCTGAACAGACACCCATGGTCCTGGGCCTGATCGGCCGCATCGTACCCATCAAGGACATCAAGACCTTTATCCGCACCGTGGGCATTCTGGTCCAGCGCCTGCCCGATGTGCAGGGCTGGCTGATTGGTCCGGAGGAGGAAGACCCTACGTACGTCGATGAATGCAAGGCGCTGGTGCACAGCCTCGGGTTGCAGGATCGCATCCGCTTCCTGGGCTTCCAGAAGGTCGAAGACATCCTGCCGCAGATGGGCCTGATGGCCCTGACGTCCATCAGCGAGGCATTCCCGCTGGTCATCGTTGAAAGCCTGGCGGCGGGGCTGCCGGTTGTGTCGACGGACGTTGGCGCCTGCCGTGACCTGATTGAAGGCAACGAGCCCGAAGATCGTGCATTGGGGCCAGCTGGCGCCATCGTGCCGATGGTCGATCACGATGCGCTGGCGCACGCCGCCTACGGACTGCTAACCGACCGGGCGCGCTGGCTTGCGGCACAGCAGGCCGGCATCACCCGGATTGAGCGCTACTACCAGCAGTCCCGGGTGATTGACGGCTACCGTGCCATCTATAACCAGCGGATGGCGGAACGCTGATGGCCGGCATTGGATTCGAACTGCGACGGCTGCTGCAAAAAGAAACCCTGGGCGGGAAGATGCAGGCCTTCGCGTTCTCCGCGATTATTGGCAGCGGGCCCTGGATCCTGTCGATCATTGCCATTCTGGTCATCGGTATGCTCAATACCGGCCGGGACTCACCCTCGACGATGGTGGGCGAATTCCAGATCTCCATCACCTACTTGATGGCGTTCTCGCTCATTCTTTCCAGCCTGCTGCAACTGGTGTTCACGCGGTTTGTGGCCGACCGCCTGTTCGAGAAGCGCGACACGGTGATCCTGGGCAATGTGATGGGCGCGCTGCTGCTAACCTTTGTGGTCTCTGGCGTCGTGGGCACCTTGGTGGCTGCGCTGTGGATGGAAGGATCGCTGCTGTACCTACTTTGTATGGTGGCAGGCTTTGTGATCCTGTGCGGCGTCTGGATCGCGGTCATTTTTGCGTCCGCCATCAAGGCCTATCGCAGTATCCTGATGGTGTTCCTGATCGGTTACGGCGTCACTGTCGGAGCGGCCTATGGCCTGCGCGGCTTCGGGCTGGAGGGGCTGCTGCTGGGCTTTGTGATCGGACAGGCCACGCTGCTGTTCACGCTGCTGGCGCTGGTGGTGCGCGAGTACCCGGGGGAGCAGCTCATTTCTTTTGAATTCCTGCATCGTGAACAAATCTACCTGAGCTTGGTCTGGACCGGCCTGTTCTACAACTTGGGCGTGTGGGTGGACAAGTTCATCTTTTGGGTCAACCCCGTGACCGGCATCAATGTGCTGGGCCCCCTGCGTGCCGCGCCGGCTTACGACCTGTCGATGTTCCTGAGCTATCTTTCTCTGATACCGGGCATGGCCGTCTTCCTGATCCGCATGGAGACTGACTTTTCCGAAAAATGTGAGCGCTTCTATGCCACCATCAAGTCCGGCGGCACGCTGGCCCAGATTCACGAGGCCCGCAACGAACTCGTCGATTCGCTGTACGGCGGCATGCTGACCGTGATGAAGGTGCAGGGGGCTGTCACCTTGGTCTTTTTCATTGCGAGCCGTGACATCCTCGCCTGGCTGGGCATATCGCTGGTCGATCCGGCCATGTTCAACATCCATCTGGTGGGCGTGGGCATGCAGTTGTTGTTCCTGTCTATCCTGAACGTTTTCTATTACCTCGACCAGCGGCAGGCCGCCTTTATCGTGTGTCTGGTTTTCATGGTCGCCAACGGGCTTCTGTCGTGGGCCACGCTGCATCTTGGCCCGGCTTTTTACGGCTACGGTTTTGCCATCGCCGTGTTATTGACCTGTATGGTCGGCATCGCAATACTGGTGCGTAAGCTGGATACGCTCGAATATGAGACTTTCATGCTGCAACCGGCCAAGGTCTGAGAACCTGTTCGATATACCCGGATCAGCAGGAGCAGAAACGAAACGAGAAATGGACAAACTGCGGGCTGGTGTTGAGCTTTTTCTTGGAATTTTTACATAGGTGCCTGCATTTCTCCGGCCAGGGAAAGGATCGATTCACGACCCATCGCCGGGGATCACTCCAGAGGTGTGCAGTTCATTGCGTTTGGCGATTTCCCCCGTCGCGCCCAGCTTGTCCGTGACCAGGTGGGCAAGCGGTTGCCCCACGTAGCCCCCATCGGCCAGCACGCGCTGGACGCAGCGCAGATGGGTGCGCACCGGTAAATAGCTTGCAGCGCGCCCTTGCGATCAGTCACCTCGGCTGTGTGCTACTGACCGCCAATTTTGAGCGGTGGAGAGAGCCGCGCAGAACACCTCGTGCAAGGCCGCCGTGCGCGGCTTGCTTATCTTGTGCGTGCTTTTCAGCACGGGCCAGTCTGCTCAAACTGATCGCGAATCATCTCGCGGGGCTACTGGTTTTTTCTGCACCCCCCTTTCACTATGGGAAAACAAAAAATGGGAAATTCCCAAGCGGGTTCTGAAGGAAGGCCTTCGATGTACTTGCTAAAAATCAACTCCGTGGCATCAGAGGCAGTTTCAAATTGGTTAAGTTATTTTATTAAGGAGTCAGTGATGACGACACGTGCCACTTTTTCAATGCACTGGTTGCCGTCGGCCAAAGCCGGCATGGCGATCGCAACGGTGTGCCTGGCGGGCCAGGTGCTGGCGCAGGCCACGCCCAACGCGCTCACCGTCGATGGAGTTGCAGCCGACCAGGCCCGCCCAACCATGACGGCGGACGACCGCGCCAAGCGCCCGCACCAGCCCCGCGAGATCCGCCTTGGCCCTGTCAAGCCGCAGCACTACCCATCAAACCCCCAGCCGCCTTTGCCCACACGACGTTAATGCCTGGAACCGAGCCAACGCCCGTTTTTCAACTGATTTTTAGAGTTAGGAGTTGACCGTGAAATTACAACTTTTACATTGGCGTTCTTCGGCCCCCGAGAGGGCGGGTGTGTTACTTAATGTCGTGTCGGGGGCAGCCCACGGCGCTTTAATTCGGCCGGTCCAGCGCATGTTTTCCAGATGGGCGTTACTGATGATTACCTTTGTGGTGGCCGCTTTGATGGCTGCTTGCGGAGGTGGGGGCGGCGCTGCACCAGTTGC
>DAITMI010000152.1:0-3889 GCA_036835225.1 Rhodoferax sp.
CTACAGCGTCATGTAGCGACCGGCCCGATGGTTGATGGCCAGGGTCTGGTTCAGCATCACGGCGCCCAGCACGGACAGGGCAACGTGTTGCCAGTCCACCAGCGCAAACGAGCCGAGCACAATGAGGCAGTCAAGCGCCATTTGTATCCTGCCGGCGCGCCAGCCAAAACGCTCCTGCAAATGCAGCACCAGCACGTTGAACCCGCCCAGGCTGGCGCGGTGACGAAACAACATGAGCATGCCGGCGCCCATCAGCAAGCCACCCATCACGGCGGTAAACGGCGGCGACAAGGCCTGGAAGCTGACCAGTTGCGGCAGCAGATTGACAAACACCGACAACAAGCCGACGGCGGCAAAGGTTTTCAGCGTGAAGGCCGGGCCCATGCGCTGCCACGCCAGTCCGTAAAACGGTAAATTGATCAGGAAAAAGACCAGCCCAAAATTCCAGCCGGTGGCGTAGTGGATCAGGAACGCGATGCCGGCGGTTCCGCCGGTCAACAGGCCGCTGTGGCCAAACATGACGACGCCGAGCGCCACGAAGAGCGTGCCGGTGAGCAGGGCCTGCACATCTTCATAGGGCCGATGGCGCAGGGATGCGCGCTTTTGCGCACGCGTCGTGTCAGACTGCAAGGTCGGCCGATGCGGCTGTGGCGGCGCTCGCCGGGCTGGCGCAGCTGGTGCCGCCACAGCCATGAATCACCTCCTGGGGCAGTGCCTGGGGTGAGTGCACGATGCCGGTGACGGGGTCATAGCCGACGCCGCGCAGGTGCAAGGCGAGGGCGGCGTCCATGCTTTGGGCGTGCTGCGGAAACCAGATGCCGAGTTCATGGGCCATTTGCCGTACCACGCCCAGTTCACCGGACTGCCCGCGTTGCTCACCTTCACGCATCACCTGCAGAATCACCTTGTGCTGCATTGAATGGCAGTTGCCGGATGAGAAGCGTGTGCTCTGCATCCATTGGTCTTCGCGTCCAAAATGAGCATCGGTGTGGCCAATCAAGGTTTGCCAGGCCGGCATCAGGTCGTGGTCAGAGGCGTTGACCACAATTGCCAGCAAGTCAACAAATTCGTGGTGCGTGTCATCCATGAACGGCACACCGAGTGCGAGCGAATCAGACCATTGCAGTGTGGACATAGCGGTATCTCCTAATCAGTGGGGGACAGAACTGGCTCAAGCCTAGGGTAGCTGCGGTCTGGCCCGCCAGTTTTCCTGAACGTTTGGCGCGAGCATACGGGCATCCGGCTTTTTTGGGTTTGATCGAAGTCATGAATTGAGGAGGTAAGCTTGCGATCCATGACCACCTCGTTTTCTCCTCCTTCTTTAGCTCAGCCCGATGCACTTGACACAGTGTTGCGACAGCAGGGTTATGGCGTGCTCGATGCACGCGGCGTCTGCAGCTTGAGTGGCTGCTCATTGGCTGATTTGGCCGCCTTGCGTCCGTTCTGGGACGGACTTCCACCCGACAAGTTTCTCAAGGATGGGGGGCGCTACCGCCGCCGGCGCCATTCCTGTTTCGTGGTGCAGGACGGGCAGGTGAGCCAGGTGCCGCATCGGGCGCACTGGCAGCCGATCGAGTACAACGCCTTGCATGGTGGCATGCAGCGCTTGTTTGAACCGATGTTGCCCGAGCTGCTCGCCCAGCCGGTGTGGCCCCAATTGCTGGTCTGGCTGGGCCGTGTGTGCTCCGCTCTGAAAGGGGTGAAACCGTGGTTTGTGGAAGCGCACCAGTTCCGCATTGACACCACGGATGGGATCGGCCGGCCCACGCCGGAGGGGGCGCATCGTGATGGGGTGGACCTGGTGGCGGTGTTTCTGGTGAACCGGGAAGGGGTCAAGGGTGGGGAGACCCGTGTGTTTGACGCGGCCGGGCCGAATGGCCAACGCTTCACCCTGACCGAGCCGTGGTCGGTGTTGCTACTCGACGATGCCCGCGTGATCCATGAGTCCACGCCGATCCAGCCCTTGCAACCCCTCCCGTCAACCGCGCAGGGCGGCCATCGTGATACGCTGGTGGTCACCCTTCGCGCCGCAGGTTTTCAGGGAGACGATCGATAACTTGATGGCGGACAAGGTTTTACGCATGGGTCAATCTGACACTTGATGCGGTTCAAACACAAGGAATTTTTATCATGTTCAAGCACATCCTCGTTCCGGTCGATGGTTCACCCACCGCACAACTGGCCGTTGAGAAGGTCATCGGTCTGGCCAAAGCCTTTGGCAGTCGTGTCACCGCGATTTTTGTCATCGACCCCTACCCATTTACCGGGGTTGGGACGGATTTTGCGTATGGCCAGGCCGAGTACCTGAGTGCCGCCACCGCCGAGGCCAACGCCGCGATCAAGGCCGCCAAGACCGCGTTCGAGGCCGCCGGTGTCAGCGTGGATACCTCCGTGGTGGAAGCGCACGCAGCTTGGCGCGGCGTGGTGGAGGCGGCCGAGTCAGTGCAGGCCGATTTGATCGTGATGGGCTCGCACGGACGCAGTGGCCTGGAAAAACTGGTGCTGGGCAGCGTCACGCAAGCGGTGTTGTCGCACACCCGGTTGCCGGTGCTGGTGGTGCGCGACTGAAGGCGAATTCAAGATCATCAATTAAGCAGCGTGTCATTGGGGCGAAGAAGCCACCGCCCACCGCCTTTTATTGTTCTATTGATGGCGCAGAGCCTTGCTTTAAGTGCTTCCTTGTCAGCTTCGCTCACACGGTAGGACTCGTTTCCATCTTCGTTGCAGTTTTCCTCCCAGTTCTCGCCATCATCCTCGGGTACATAGAATTCAGGGCTATTGAGATACGTCCGCAGCTTTTCTCCAAATTGGAAGTTTTCCTGTGGTGCCCTGCAATGAAGGCACAAGTTGGAGTAAGGCCAGTTGGTTTTTTTGCCCCGAATCACGTCTCGTTTCCCGATGGGGTTTATGCTCTGCGCCACCAACTCCTCGTTGCTGATAACAGCCTGCACAGATTCCAGTGCGGTGGAAATACTGGCGGGGGTGCAAGCCCTTGGATGCCACTCACCCTGGGTGTGTTCCAGTTTTTCGAGGTGACCGTAAACTTGCTTCACCGCCCTTTGGCATGACCAGCAGGTGTCAGGCATGAACTCAACATAAAGCGGCTTGTTGTATTCAGGAATGTCCCAAACCAGTCGCTTGCTGAGCATGCCCACGATGAATTCAGGGAGATGCACGTCGAACCGACGGATGGTCGGGATTTGGCCCACTTCGAAGGGTGACAACACAAAGGCGGGCGTGTCTCTGTCAAAAACTACAGTGCTGGGTCGTATCTCTGAGGCAAAGAACCATGCGCCTCGCACATTCGAAGCCTTGTATCGCAGCTGCCGGCGAACTGTTTCCGCATGCGTTTGGGGTGACATTTGCACTTCAAATGCAATTTTGGCGCTGCCCTTCTGGCAGAACACATCAGCAATCCACTGTTCCCCGCCTGGAGTGCTTCCTGGCCACTCGGTGATGACCGTCCAGCCTGCGCTTTGAGCGGCTTGGGCGATAAGCTGCTTGCAGTATAGGTGCTCTGGCCTTTCCAGTGCTGTGGTGCACTCTCCCTTGCGGGCGTGCGCAAAAAAATTGTTTCCACGCGAACTGGTCTTAGGGATTGCAGCGCAATCACAACACGGCATGTGCAGACCCCATGAGCGGTAAGCCGCTTTGAGCTCAGCCCATTGGGCATCGTTAAATTCGAAGGCATGGATGTTTGCCGTGTCCCGGACAGCTCGTAGTGGCATATGTTATAGGCTCCCAAGTGCTGAATCGAAGGTCTCCAATTTCAGTAGGTCGTGTTCCAGAATTCTGACTGAATCACTGCTTTTCGACAGTGATTGCCTTACTGGTAGTAAGCGGTCTATTAACCGCGTCCCTTGCGCGGCGTGCTCAGATGTGATTGGGG
>DAITMI010000153.1:0-3711 GCA_036835225.1 Rhodoferax sp.
CCACTACCCACTTCAGCACCCAGGTGTGCGCGCAGCGCAGCCGCCGCGCGCAGGACATGGGTGCCGCCATGGTGATGGTCATGCCGCCCTACCATGGCGCCACCTTTCGCGTACCGGAAGACAAGATTTACGAGTTTTATGCCGGTTTGTCGAACGCGCTTGACATCCCCATCATGATCCAGGACGCGCCTGCCAGCGGCACCGCCTTGTCGGCGGCGTTTCTGGCCCGCATGGCGAAAGAAATCAAACAGGTGTCGTACTTCAAGATCGAAACCGCCGGTGCCGCCTCCAAGCTGCGCGAATTGATCCGTCTGGGCGGCGACGCCATCGAAGGTCCCTGGGACGGCGAGGAGGCCATCACCTTGCTGCCCGATCTGGACGCGGGCGCCACCGGCGCCATGACCGGCGGCGCTTATCCGGATGGCATTCGTCTGATTGTTGATGCCTACGCCGCGGGTCGGCGTGCAGAAGCGGCCGCCCTGTACCAGCAATGGCTGCCCCTCATCAACTATGAAAACCGCCAGGGTGGCATCCTGAGCGCCAAGGCCCTGATGAAGGAAGGTGGCGTGATCGCCTGCGAAGCACCACGCCATCCCTGGCCCGCCATGCACCCCGCGGTTCGCGCTGGTCTGATCGAAATCGCGCAAGGCCTGAACCCGATGGTTCTGCGCTGGGGCAAGTAAATACACAAGAACGAGAGCACACAACCATGACGCTTCAAAAACACGACAACCTGATCAACGGGCAATGGATCGCGGGTGCCAACTACGCCCCCAACGTCAATCCGTCGAATATTGCCGATGTGATCGGTGACTACGCCCAAGCGGATGCCGCGCAACTCGATGCAGCGGTCACGGCGGCCCGGGCCGCTTTCCCGGCCTGGTCAACCGGCAACACCCAGGCGCGTGCCGATGCGCTGGACAAGATTGGCAGCGAGATCCTGGCCAGGCGCGAAGAACTGGGCACCCTGCTGGCCCGCGAAGAAGGCAAGACCAAGCCCGAAGGTATTGGTGAGGCTACCCGCGCCGGCAACATCTTCAAGTTCTTCGCCGGGGAATGCCTGCGCCTGACCGGTGAAGTGCTGCCTTCGGTCCGTTCCGGCGTCAGCGTCGAGATCACCCGTGAACCCATGGGCGTGATCGGCCTCATCACCCCCTGGAACTTCCCCATCGCTATCCCGGCCTGGAAGACGGCCCCGGCGCTGGCCTATGGCAACTGCGTGATCCTGAAGCCCGCCGACCTGGTGCCTGGTTGCGCCTGGGCCCTGGCCGAGATCATCAGCCGCAGCGGTATCCCCGCCGGCGTGTTCAACCTCGTCATGGGCCGGGGCAGCATCATCGGTGACCCGCTGGTCAACCATCCCGGCATCGACGCCATCAGCTTCACCGGCTCGCAAAGTGTGGGTGGTCGCATTGCCCAGCAATGCGCGGTCAAGCTCAAGAAGGTGCAACTCGAAATGGGCGGCAAGAATCCGCAAGTCATTCTGGATGATGCCGACATGGCGCAGGCGGTCGAGCTCAGTGTGCAAAGCGCATTCTTCTCGACCGGCCAGCGCTGCACGGCAGCGAGCCGGCTGATCGTCACCGAAGGCATTTACCCCCGGTTTCTGGAAGCGATGAAGCAACGCATGGCCAGCCTCAAGGTCGGTGACGCCCTGGGCGCCGGCATCGACATCGGCCCGGTATCTTCACAAGCCCAGCTTGAACAGGACCTGAGCTACGTGGAAATCGGGCAGGCTGAAGGTGCCGTGTTGGTGGCGGGTGGCCAGCGCGTGACGTGCAGCACAGAGGGCTTCTACATGGCGCCAGCGCTATTGACCGACACCACCGCAGCCATGCGCATCAACCGAGAAGAAGTGTTCGGCCCGGTGGCCAGCATCATCCGGGTGAAGGGCTATGAAGAAGCGCTGGCTGAGGCCAACAACACGCCGTTTGGCCTGTCGGCCGGTATTGCCACCACGTCGCTCAAACACGCGACCCACTTCAAGCGACACAGTCAGGCAGGTATGGTGATGGTGAACCTGCCCACAGCTGGTGTCGACTACCACGTGCCGTTTGGTGGCAGCAAGGGATCCAGCTACGGCTCGCGTGAGCAGGGGCGCTATGCGCAAGAGTTTTTCACCACGGTGAAAACGACCTATATCGGCAACTGAACCATTACTTAGGAGACGACCGTGTTGAAGCAATCCGCTCAAGCTACTGGGCCCTGTCATATCGTGATCACCGGCGGTGCCGGGTTTTTAGGCGTGCGTCTTGCGCGCACGCTGCTGGCGCAAGGGCAGTTGTCGCTCGCGGGTGCTGCCCCCGTGGCGATCACTCGCATCACCCTGGTTGACCGCGCCGCGCCGCCAGACGATTTGATGGCCGATGCCCGCGTTTTCGCACTGACCGGGGATTTGAATGAACTTCTTGAAGAAAAAAGCCCGGTAGCCCCCGTCATTGCTCATGATGTTGCTATTGTTTTTCATCTTGCAGCGGCGGTGAGTGGCGAATGCGAGGCCGATTTTGATCTCGGCATGCGCAGCAATTTCGCCGCGACCCTGGCCTTGCTGGAAGCCTGTCGCGCCTTGAAGACCAAACCCATCGTCGTGTTTGCCAGCTCACTGGCCGTGTTTGGCGACTCTCCTGCGCAGCCCGTACCGGCTGTGATTGAAGACAACACCCTGCCCACACCACAGAGTAGCTACGGCATCCAGAAATTCATTGGCGAACAACTGGTGGCGGACTACACGCGCAAAGGCTTTGTCCAGGGGCGCAACGTGCGTTTGATGACCGTTAGTGTGCGCCCGGGCCTGCCCAACGGCGCCGCCTCAAGTTTCTTGAGCGGCATGATCCGTGAGCCACTGGCCGGCGTCCGGGCCTCATGCCCGGTGTCACCAGACACCCCCGTGGCGCTGTCATCTCCCGCGCGCACCGTGCAGGGTCTGGTCCGCGCCGCCGAGGCGCCTGACCAAGCCTGGGGGCCGCGCACGGGCCTGAACCTGCCCGCACTGACCACCACGCCTGGCGAGATGGCGGCGGCGCTGGAGCGCGTGGCTGGCCCCGGCGCCACCGCCCTGATCGACTGGACGCCGGACCCGGCCATCCGCAACATCGTCAAGACCTGGCCGGCCCGCATTCATGCGCTGCGCGCGCGCGGCCTGGGCTTGCTGCCCGAGGAGAGCTTTGAAGACATCATCAGGGAGTACATCAGGGAAAATCCCTATGCCGTCAAGCTGCCAATCAGATAACAATAAGAAGTTGTATGACAACTTTCGCACGGATTGACGGATCAAACTACCGCCAGCCCGTAACCTTTTCAAACTGAGGAGACTTTTCATGAAATTGAGCAAACTGGTTATTGGCCTGTCCTTGGCCCTGGGTTTTGTGGCCACTGTGGCGGCCCAGACGACCATGCGGATCAACATTTCCATCGCGCAAAATTCGCACCAGGGCGTTGGCATTGATACCTTCGCCAAGGAAGTGGAGAAGGGTACGGCGGGCCGTTACAAGATTCAGACTTTTTACAGCGCCTCATTGGGCAGCGAACGTGAATCGATCGAGGCGGTGCAACTCGGCACCCAGGAGCTGACTTTCACCTCCACCGGTCCGGTGCCCAACTTTGTGCCGGAAGCCAAGATTCTGGATATCCCGTTTTTGTTTCGCGACAAGCCGCACGCCCGTGCCGTACTGGATGGCCCGATCGGCCAGGAGATGCTGACCAAGTTCGAGT
>DAITMI010000154.1:0-3575 GCA_036835225.1 Rhodoferax sp.
GTCCCGCCGCCCCGGCTAGCCTTGGGATGCCGCGCAAGCCACTGCAACTGGCCGCCAGCCCAGCCCGAAAGAAAATAGCTTGATACCGCGCCAGTTTACGCATCCAATCAGTCTCTAGCCCGCGCAAATCATGCGTAAGATGCTATTAATTAAATAGCAACAAGACGCTGCCTCCGGCAAACTGCATTTGCTACATTGTTAATAGCTACTTACGCATGTATTCAAAGGGCTGCAGGCCGATTTGATCGGCAATGTGCACTGCATACCTGGGTGGCTGCTGCTCATCAACCACCAGCCGCGCTGGCACCCCAAGCCGGCCTTCAGCTCGTCGCCAAAGCCCCGGCCACCCGCACAGGCTCACCCTACAGGGAAAGTACTGATACCCGAATTACATTTGATCAAATACAATAGCCCTGTTGTTCTTGTCTAAGCGGCGAGATCGGCAAAACGAGCTTGGAGCCCTTCGGGGCTCCTTTTTTATGTCTGATGCTTGGGCAAGCGCTGCAGCTGCAAGTCCGCCAAGGCGCCGTACAGAGGCACGCTGATCAGGCGCGACACACCGCTGGCGACCAGCGCGCTGGCCATCAGGCTGAACACCAGTGCATGGCCGTCCACCATTTCCATGACGATGATGAAGGCGGTCAGCGGCGCCTGGGTCACCGCCGCCAGAAAACCGGCCATGCCCAGGGCAATGAGCGTGGGCGCATTCACGTACGCCGTCAGCTGCGCGATATCGTTGCCCAGGGCGCCGCCAATGGCCAGCGCTGGGGCAAACAGCCCACCCGGCACGCCGGCCCAAGTGGTAATCCAGGTGGCCATGAACTTGAGCAGCACATACAAGGCCGACGAATTGCCATTCCCCTCCAGCATGTCGCGCGTATGCTGGTAGCCACTGCCATAGGTGTCCCCGTGACTGACCAAGCCCAGTATCGCCACGGCCAAGCCGCAAGCGGCCGCAAACCGTACCGGCGCCTTCTGGCGCGCCCTGCTGAACCAGTCGCCCGACTTGCCGGCCAGTGAAACCAGCAGCAGCCGGGCGAACAGCCCGCCTGCGACACCGCTGCACACGGCAACCAGCAAACCTGGCAGCACCAAGCCCATGCTGAGGTTTTCTACCCGGATCACGCCAAAGTAGGTGGCATTGCCATACACCGAGACCGCCATCAGGCCGCCCAGCACAATGGCGGCCAGCAGCAGGCCATTGCTGCGCTGCTCGGGCTTGCGTGACAGCTCCTCAATGGCAAACATCACGCCCCCCAGAGGCGTATTGAACGCCGCCGCGATGCCCGCTGCACCCCCTGCCAACATCAAAGCCGTGCTCTGATACTTGGGACTTTGAGGGCAGCCAGCGGCGCGCATGGTGCATCACCCCAGCCGCAATCTGTACCGATGGGCCTTCCCGACCCAGCGACAAACCAGCCAGCAAGCCCCATGTCGTCAAGACCATCTTGGTCAGCGTCAGTTTGACCGACACATACATGCTGCGGGAGGCGATCGGCACGTCCGGCGTCAATGCAGCCATGACCTGCGGAATGCCGGAACCGGCGGCACCCGGCACGTAGCGCCGCGTCAGCCAGACGATGGCGGCAGTGGAAGCGGGCGTCCACAACAGGGGGCTCCACCAAAAGCTCTTTTCAAGCACAAAAAAATAGCCGAAGGCCTGCTCCGTCATCCAGGTAAAGGCAACGACGGTCAAACCGGCCAGGGCAGCAAACGCCAGCACCACCCCTCGGCCGGTCCACAAACGCCAGTCGTAAAGCTCCTGTCGCAGCGCGAAAAAAATGGAGGGGTGCGGTCGCATGGGGCACTTTCGTGATGAATCGGGCGTGTCAACCAAGTTGCTAGATTGCATTTGCCAATAATACATTGCGCCAAATGCAATCTGCTACATTCCCGCAAATGTAATTATTTAAGTTGCCAGACAAAGACAACTGCCAGAAAAAGGAGGCTGTCATGATTAAAGTTGGTCTTATGGGATACGGCAAAGCCGGCCAAGCTGCTGCGCAGCATCGCGCCGTTTGCCGATGTGGAGATTCTGGAGCAGCATTTCCGTGACATGCCAGAGGTCTCGGGAACGGCTCGCAAGATTGCCGAGAGTCTTGAGCTTGAACATGAACGGATCACTTCGTTGCGGCTGGGCGGCATCGTTGGCCACCATGAGGTGATCTTCGGTTTCCCCTACCAGACGGTTCGCCTTATTCACAACTCGATCGAACGAAAGGCGTTCGGCACCGGCGTGGCCTTTGCCTTGAGCGAGCTGGTCACGCGGGCCAATGGGTTCTACACCTTCGATGACTTGCTCATGCAGAGATTGCGCAGCCAACTCGCAACGGCCTGAAATTCAGTGGCGCCTCAAGCCAGTGAAGCAGAAATCGTGCTCTATCATGGTGCGCATGTTGTTGCCGGACCCTTCCCCTATGCCACCAGAAGCTGAAAATAATAACGATGCAACCAGTACGCCCCAGGTGCTGCGGCGCTTTCGCGTCGTCTTCAATGCGGTGCGCAGCCATTTTCAGCAGGTCGAAAAGCAAGTCGGCTTGGGCGGTGCGCAAGTCTGGGCTCTGAGCGTCGTCAAGGACCATCCCGGCATCGGTGTGGGTGGGCTTGCCAGGAACATGGACATCCACCAGTCCACGGCCAGCAACCTGGTCAAGACGCTGCTGCGCAAAGAGCTGATCAGCATGAGCAAAGCCCCGGAGGACCGGCGCAACGTGCAGCTGCACGTTTTGCCGACTGGGCTGGTGCTGCTGGCGCAGGCGCCCGGTCCGTTTGAAGGAGTTTTGCCCGCGGCACTGGACCGGCTTTCACAGACCACCTTGCTGCGGCTGGACCAGGATCTGGGCGAGCTGATTCAGCGGCTGAAAGCCGATGAGCAAGCCGGCGGCATTCCCTTGGCCGAACTCTGAGCCCGACTGCTAAAATGCTCAGATGCACAAACGCTGCCACATGTTCCTGACTGCCCCGGTGACCTACCGCGGCAGCGAACTGCCGCGCGGCTACTTTTGCTCTGTGACACCGCCTTAAAACCGTCGCTTCTCTCCCCTGGCGCCGCTGCGCGCCTTCCTTGCTGCCAAACCGCGACCCTGCGACGTTTAGGCGGCTCCTGCTTGTTCCCCATCGATTCACGACTGCCCGGCGATACCCGGCACCAGTCCCTTATTGCCTATGACTTATTCATCTATCCGCCAAGACTGGCTGGCCAACATCCGCGGCGACTTGCTCGCCGGTCTGGTGGTGGCGTTGGCCCTGATTCCCGAGGCGATTGCCTTTTCCATCATCGCTGGCGTTGACCCCAAGGTCGGCTTGTATGCGTCGTTCTGCATTGCGGTGGTCATCGCGTTCACGGGCGGACGGCCCGGCATGATCTCGGCGGCCACCGGCGCGATGGCGCTGGTGATGGTCACCCTGGTCAAAGACCATGGCCTGCAGTATTTGCTGGCGGCGACGCTGCTGACGGGTGTGCTGCAGATCGTGGCCGGGGCGCTCAAGCTGGGCGCGCTGATGCGCTTTGTCTCGCGCTCGGTCATCACCGGCTTCGTGAACGCACTGGCCATCCTGATCTTCATGGCGCAGTT
>DAITMI010000155.1:0-3556 GCA_036835225.1 Rhodoferax sp.
ATCGAGTGATTGGCCGCGCGCGAGGCGCAGGCCCACCTGGCGGTTGCGCGAGAGGTCGCCGGTGGTGGTGAGGATCAGATCGCCCAACCCCGACAAGCCCATGAAGGTCTCAAAGCGGCCACCGAGCTGGACGCCGAGGCGGGTCATTTCGGCCAGGCCGCGTGTAATCAGTGCGGCGCGGGCGTTGTGGCCCAGTTGCAGGCCGTCGCAAATGCCGGCAGCAATCGCCATGACGTTTTTCAGCGCGCCGCCGATTTCGACACCGATGACGTCGTCATGGGCATAAATGCGCAGACGCTGGCCGGATAACGCTTCGGCCAGACGCTGCGCCAGCGCGCTGTCGTGGGAGGCGAGCGTGAGTGCTGTGGGATAGCCCTGCGCGACCTCCTGCGCAAAGCTGGGGCCGGATAGCGCGCCGGTTTGCGTGTGGCTGGGCAGCAGTTCGGCAATGAGCTGGTGCGGCAGCTTGCGGCTGCCGGGCTCGAAGCCTTTGCATACCCACAGCAGCGGCGCCAGCCTGGGGCGCTGCGCCAGTGCGGCGAGGGTGGGGCGCAGTGCGCCGCTGGGGACGGCGATGACGATGAGCTCGGCATCATCGACGGCGGCATTGAAATCCGGGTTGAAATGTAGCCTGTCCGGCAAGGGGCAGCCCGGCAGGTAGCGGGTGTTGACGTGCTGGGTGCGCATGGCGTCGAGTTCGGCCGCGTTGCGCCCCCACAGAGTGACGGTGTGGTGGGGCGCCCAGCTGGCCGCCAGCGCGGTTCCCCAGGCGCCCGCGCCAAGTACTGACAGCTTCATTGCCATGCCTTATCGACCCCAGGCTTCGTGCGCGGGCAGCCAACCGGTGAGGCCGTCGACATGCTTTACCGGCAGCCAGCCAAAGGCATCGGCAGGGCCGGTGACACTGAGCAGTACGCCGCGCGCAACCGGTGTCACGACCTCGGAATCGGCTCGCGGCTGTTTGCGGATGGTGCTGGTTTCGGCTTTGACCATGATGGTTTTTGCGCCACCGAGAGCTGATTTTTCGACCCAGCTCAGACGGCCGCTGAAGTCACGTACCTTGATCCACGCCTCGGTATCAACTACCACTTCCAGCGGCAGGCCACTGCCCGCGATGGCCACTTTTCCGGCGGCGGTGGACGGCGCGTCGTAGAGGAGGGTGGCGCGTGCTGTGCTGCGGTATTCCAGCGCGCTGGCGGTGGGCGCCAGCACGAGCAGAAAACCGGCCGCGAGCAGTGAACCTGCGTGGCTCAACAAACCCGGCTCAATGCGTTTGTGCGGGGGCAGCCTGTTGCTGCTGAGCCTGCTGCTGTTGCGCGAACAGCGCTTCAAAGTTGACCGGGTTCAGCAACAGGGGCGGGAAGCCTGCGCGGATCACCACGTCGGACACGGTTTCACGCAGATACGGGAAAACGATGTTGGGGCAGCCGATGCCGAGCACCATCGGAATCTGATCCTGCGGCACGTTCTGGATGCGGAACACGCCAGCCTGGGTGCATTCGACCAGGAACATGGTCTTGTCGCCGATTTTGGCGGTGACGGTGACCGTAATGCTGGTGTGGTACATGTCTTCGCCCATCGCACGGCTGTCGGTCGACATGTTGACTTCCATCTGCGGGGCTTCACGTTCCAGATAAATGGCCGGGGCGTTGGGCACTTCCACCGACAGATCCTTGACGTAGAGTTTTTCGATATTGAATGTGGGCTGGAGTGCGTCGGTCATGATGTTTCCCTGGGTAAGTAAAACCGGAGCCTGGGCCCCGGGGCTGGCGGCATTTTACACGCGCTTATTGAATGCCTTGTGACGCCAGCCAGCGTTTCAGTGCATGGGCTTCCATGGCGCCCGAGGTGCGCGCCAGTTCAGCCCCGTTTTTGAACAGGATCAGGCTGGGGATGCCCTTGATGTGGTGGCGCATGGAAACCTGCGAATTCGCTTCAGTGTCGACCTTGGCAAAGCGCACCCGCGTACCCATTTCGGCAGCGACCTGCTGGAAAATTGGCGCCATCATCTTGCAGGGGCCACACCAGTCGGCCCAGAAATCGACCAGTACCGGCAGACCGGCCTTGGCGATAAAACGGTCAAAGTTGGTGGCATTGAGGTCGACCGGTTTGCCAGGCAATAGCAGCGCACCGCATTGGCCGCATTTAGGGGCATCGGCCAGGCGTTCGTCAGGCACGCGATTGAGCGCGAGGCAGTGGGGGCAGGCAAGTTCCATCAGGATTCCTTGAGACGAATGATCACCGCCTCAAGATGGAGGCGCGCGCCTGAATATCAAGCGCGCCAGACGATTGAGGCGCGGGTGTTCAGGCGCTGGCGAGCAGCGGAACCAGCCCGCCTGCTGCATCCAGCGCTGCGGTGTCGTCGAAGCCGCCGACGTGGGTGTCACCAATAAAGACCTGCGGCACGGTGCGGCGACCGCCGGAGCGAGTCATCATTTCTTCCTGTTTCGCCGGGTCGAGATCGATGCGGATTTTTTCGATGTCGGTGACGCCGCGGCTCTTGAGCAGACGCTCGGCAGAGACGCAATAAGGGCAGACGGCGGTGCAATACATTACAACTTTGGCCATGGGGGCTCCTTTTCTGGATGACGGGTTATTTGGTGGTGGGCAGGTTGGCACGTTCCCACGCGATGATGCCGCCGGCCTGGTTGTAGACGGTTTCGAATCCGGCTTTTTTCAGCATGCCGCAGGCGCGCGCCGAGCGCTGGCCACTGCGGCAGGTGACCAAAACCGGCTTGGTCTTGAATTTCTCGATTTCCTTGATGCGACTGGCCAGTTGCCCGAGCGGAATATGTTTGGCTTTGAGGATGTGGCCGGCGGCGAATTCCTTGTCTTCGCGCACATCCAGCACCAAGGCGTCATCGTTGTAGAGCCGGGTGGCTTTCAGGGTGTCGGCCTGTTCGACGCCGGACAGTTTGCCGCCGATGAATGACCAGGCCAGCATGGCGCCGGACGCCAGCGCCAGCGATGCGAGCATCCAGTTGTCGTGTAGAAATTGCATATCCATAAATAAAGGTTCTCGATTTAGAGGCCGCAGCCCTGTTTGACCCCCGCTTTTTTCAGCAGAATGTCCAATGGGCAGAAGCGGGTAAAGCCAGACTGAAACAGGTTGAAGCCAACAAAGGCAGTAAACCACAGCCACGAAGGGTGCGCCAAGTCGATACTGGCTGACGTGTGTGCCAGCCCCAGCGACAGCATGATGAAGAAACCGGCAATGATGCGAACGATGCGTTCGACGGTCATGTTGAAACTCCTGATGTCATGATAAATGTTTGCGGTAATTCGCGGCGTAATACAGCACCGGGATCACCACCAGCGTCAGCAAGGTGGAGACAAAAATGCCGAATATCAAGGACACCGCGAGCCCGGAAAAAATCGGGTCGTCGAGAATGAAGAACGCGCCCATCATGGCCGCGGCACCAGTCAGCACGATGGGCTTGGCCCGGGTCGCGCCGGCCTGGATCACCGCTTCCTGAAAGTCCATGCCTGCCTCGACTTGCTGGTTGATGAAATCGACCAGCAGGATGGAGTTGCGCACGATGATGCCGGCCAGCGC
>DAITMI010000156.1:0-3542 GCA_036835225.1 Rhodoferax sp.
GAGCCGTCTCCCCCTGCTTTCTGCTGATGGCAGGCCACACAACGGTTGTCCGCGATCAGCTTCTCCCCGAGCTTGAGGTCAGCCCCTTGAAAGATGGCCGGCACCTGGGCCATGGCCAGGCTGGCGCCCAGGGCAAGGGCAATCGGAATGAGGATGTGAAATTGGATCATTTTTACAGCCTAGCCGATCACTTCACAGGTCCGCAACCCCATCAACCCTGAGCGCCCGCGCATTAAAACTTCCAGCCGATTTGCAGTCCCAATGAATTCTGGGACATGCCGATGGTTTCGGTGCCGCCAAACATTGACGGCCCGGTGACCGATTGCCGCGGCGCATGCATATAGGACATGGTCATCTCGGTCGACGGAGACAGCGCATAAGTGCCACCCAGGGTGAAGTGACTCGTGATCACGCCAGGCGACAGGATGTTGAAGGTTACATCACGCGCCTGGATTGGATTTTGCCCCTTGTTGTAGCCGGCACGCAGGGCGATCTGCGAGGAGGCCTGCCATTGGACACCGAGCTTCCACACGTTGATATCGCGCCAGCCAAACCCGGGACCGTTGGCCGTACCCAAAAGGGCTCGATTTACGCTTGGGTTGCCAATCGACGGCACGCCGGAATAATTGATGCGCTGGTAGTCCACGGCGACGGTCACGGTCGGCGTGGCCTTGAAGCTGACGCCGAGGCCGTATTCCTCTGGAATATCCATGGACCCGGCACCCGCGAACAGGCCCGAATATTTATCGAACTTGCCCATCCGAATGCGGGGCGAGTAGGACGCACCCACTGTCACAGTGTCAGTCACTTTTCCCATGTAGCCAAGGCGAAGCCCGACACCGGTGCTACGGTCAGTGCCGTTGTTTGTGACCTTGCCGGGAGCACTACTCATCGTCTGATTGTCAAAGAACTGCAGTCCATCGGCCTTGAACTGCTGGTACACCAATAGCGGCGAGACACCCACGGCATGCTGGTCGTTGATCTTGTACGACAGGGTCGGCGCTACGACCAGCTGCATTAAATCCACGCCCATGCCCAGTCTGCCAGAGCCGCACAAGACGTTGGCCGGACCGGCGCCGCAGTTGATCTGGTCACCCGGGTAGTCGGTATTCATGCCGCCGTTGCCATAGACCGTGAGGCCGGCCGACACCCTGTCGTTGATCGTCTTATTAAAACCAAACTCCGGCACCAGGAACAGTTTGCTGTCACTTTCCACCGTAGCGTCATATTTACCAGAACCGCCTGCACTACCCGTGCGGCTTGCGCTGCGATCGGGCATGAAAAAGTCACCCCCCACTTCGATCCGGTTGCCGGAGAAACTGGCAGACGCCGGGTTGGTGGCGCCGGCAAAGGCGTCTTGCGCCATGGCTATGGAGGCGCCGCCCATGCCCTTGGCCTTCATGCCATAGCCGTGGGAAAAGTAGCCGTTGGTTGCGAAGGCGCTGGACAAGGTTCCGCCGAGGAACAGGGCCAGGGCAAGCGGGCGAAGCCGAGTTGTTGCAGGTACTGTGTGTGTCATGTGTTGTCTCCTATTTTTTTTGTCGTTGCGTTATTTTTTCGGGGCGATTAGAACGCACCGTTGGCGGCGCGATCCATCATCTGGTAAATGGTTTCGCGCACTTTCCATGCCTCTTCCTTCAGGGGCGACGGCAACTTGCGGCCCATCTTGACCATCATGTCCATATTCAGGGTGTAGATCCACAGCCCGTCATCGCGCTCCACCACCGTCAGGCGACAAGGCAGGTACGCGCCCATGTGGGGGCTGAAGTCCACCATCATGCGTGCCGTGGTGGGTGAGCAGTAGGAGTAGACCTTCAGGAATTTTTGCTTGACGCCCGTGCGTGCTTCAAGTTCTTTTGACAGCGGAAGCTCACCCACGGCCTTCATGTTGCGCTCGGTTGCAACGGCGGCAAACACCTGCTCAATATCGTTAATCGTCACACCGGGTTTGACTTTGCGCTCCCAGGTCGTTGCCACGGCAATATCACCATCGGCTTCAATCCAGCGATCCCACATCTTGCTGGCCTCGCCACCGGCGCCGCTTTCCAGCTTGCCCATGGTGCTGATCGTGCCGCACCCCGTCAGCGAGGTCGCCACCAGCAAGGCGGCCAGGCTAAGGGTGAGTGAAGTTTTTTTCATGCATGTTCCTGTTGAGGGTTAAGAAGATTCAAAAAAACAGACAATTGGACGCAATTAATACATTTGTCTGACCTATGGCAATCATCCCGGCTTCAAGCCACAACGCAAATCAGTATCTACCCTATACCAATGGGGGTATGGTATTTTTGATACAGAGAGCCATCACGCATTGCGCGTGTTCCACGATCTGGCAAACTGCAATGAACCGTCATTTGGAAGGCTTGAGAACATGCGTAAAAAGACATCAACAACCGCCACTGCCGCAGCTACGACCGTTAAATCAACGAGCCACGCGCAGGACTACCGGCAGGAACACCAGAAAGACATGGTTAATCGCCTGCGCCGCATTGAAGGACAGGTACGGGGACTGGTCGACATGATTGAAAGCGGCCGCTCTTGCGAAGAAGTCGCCACACAGATGTCGGCCACGCGCAAGGCGATGGAAAAGGCCTTCTACAGGATGATGACCTGCTCGCTGATTGAAGCCGTGCATGAGTCGAAGACCGACGAGCAAGCCATCATTGAGGTGTCGCGCTCGGCGCGCCTCATGGAAAAATTTGCATAAAAAAAACCCGCCAATTGGCGGGTTTATAAAAGCGCGCCATGTCTCAGGCGCCCTTGCTTCCCGAATCAGTCAGCTCTGCTGAGTCGACCCAGGAGACCATGAATTATTTGGCGCCGGCAAGCACCCAAGTGGCTAACGTCTTGGCATCAGCATCGCTCAGCGCAGCCTGCGCGGGCATGGGAATCGGACCCCATTTACCCGAGCCACCGGCCTTGATGCTTTTGGCCAGCGCGGCTTCAGCATCATTCTGGCTTGCATATTTTTTGGAAATATCCTGAAAGGCCGGGCCGACCAGCTTTTTTTCCACGGCATGGCACGCCATGCAGGCGTTTTTCTTGGCCATGTCCATGTTGGCGAACGCTGGAGCAGACACTACCGCCGTAGCGGCTATCAGAACGTGCAGAAATTTCATGGGGTTTCCTAAAGAAGTTGTTGCGAATATAACTGTTTGCTAATTTAACGCAATTTTGAGTTATTGCCTGTTGCCAAATACCAACACAGCATCAGGGATTTCCCGGCATCAAACGTAACGCTTGGCCATGTCATCGAGGGAAACCGGCTTGATGCGGCTGGCCATGCCGGCGCAGCCGAAAGCCTCAAAGCGCGCCTGAACAATCCCGCGCGCCGCATTCTTGGCGGCGACCAGCGCCTTGCGCGGATCAAACTCGCTGCGCTGCTCGGCAAACACCTGTCGCATCGCGCCTGTCATGGCCAGGCGAATGTCAGTGTCGATGTTGATTTTGCGCACACCGTTCTTGATGCCGCGCTGGATTTCCTCGACCGGCACACCGTAGGTTTCCTTGATGTCGCCACCGAACTGGCGAATGATTTCCAGCCA
>DAITMI010000157.1:0-3390 GCA_036835225.1 Rhodoferax sp.
CGTGTCGGTCCTGGCCACGGTGATCGGGCACCAGCGCGAAAAAGGCTGGACCATTCTGGATGCCGGGTGGATGGCGATGTCGCGCGACCGCGGCACGGCCAAGCAGCCCGTGGACCAGGGCTACGGCCTGGTCTGCGACCTGGACGGCCAACCGCTGGACGACCTCATGTTGGTGGGTGCCAACCAGGAGCACGGCATCATGGCGCACCGGTCCGGCAAGGTGGACGGCGCGCTGCACCTGCCCGTCGGTACCCAGGTCCGGATTCTGCCTAACCATGCGTGCTCCACCGCAGCCCAGTACGGTCATTACAGCGTGCTGGGGAAGGACCACGAGATCACTGCGGTCTGGCAACGTTTCAGCGGCTGGTAAGACAGGCAAAAGGATAACAACATGTTGATCATTTCTGAGCAGGACGCGCGCGACCTGGTGGGCGTTGAGGACGTCATCGCGGCCGTCGAAAAATCCTTCGTCGCCATGGCGCGCGGCCAGGCCCGCAACTACCCGGTCGTGCGCGAGGTGGTGGGCTATCGGGATGCGGTTTACGGCGTCAAGACCGGCTGTGACACCAGTGTGCCCATTCTTGGCCTCAAGGCGGGCGGTTACTGGCCGCACAACCTGGCCCTGGGCCTGACCAATCACCAGTCTTCGACTTTGCTGTTCGATCCGCAAACCGGTTGCGCTTCGGCCCTGGTCAGCGCCAACTACCTGACCGGCGTGCGTACCGGTGCCGCCAGTGCCATCGCCACCAAGTACCTGTCGCGCCCGGACAGTACCGTGCTTGGCATCATCGGCACCGGCGTCCAGTCAGCCTACCAGTTGCGCGCGACGCTGGCTGTGCGGCCTGTCCGAAAGGTCTACGCCTGGGACCCGTCTGCCGAAAATCTTGTGGCCTTCGGCCGCCTGGTGGCCGAATTGGGGCTTGAATACGCGCCGCAAGCCGACTGCCAGGCGGTGGCGGCCAACGCCGACATTCTGATCACCGTGACGCCGTCGCAGCGGGCCTTGGTTGAAAAATCCTGGGTCCGTCCCGGCACCCATATCAGCGCCATGGGGGCCGACACCGTGGGCAAGCAGGAACTCGACCCTGCCCTGGTGGCCGGTGCGGCCCTGTTCGTGGATGAGGCGGCGCAGGCCATCACTATCGGCGAGTGCCAGCACGCCTATAGCGCCGGGCTGATCACGCTGCAAAGCCTGCGCGGCAGCCTTGGCGCAGTGATCGCGGGGCTTTGCGATGGACGCCGCAGCGCAGAGGAAATCACCCTTTTCGATGGCACGGGGGTGGCCTTGCAGGACCTGGTAGTGGCCGACCTGGCCGTGCGCCTGGCCGACCAGCGCGGCCTGGGTTCGCGGGTCGCGTATTGAGCGACGGGTTGAGAAAACAACATCAACATCAACATCAACAACAACAACAAGTGGAGGATGACCTTGCAAAAAATAATTAATGATTCGGTTCACTGGTTCTTCAAGCTGCTGGAGCTGCTGGTGGTGGTTTGCATGGTGGCCATGGTGGTCATGGTGTTCGGCAACGTGGTGCTGCGCTATGGTTTTAACTCCAGCCTCCTGATCTCGGATGAAATGTCGCGCTATTGCTTCATCTGGCTGACCTACATCGGCGCCATGGTGGCCATGCACGAAGGCGGCCATCTGGGCGTGGACACGCTGATCAAACACCTGCCGGTGCTGGGCAAGAAGGTGTGCCTGTTCCTCAGTGAAAGCCTGATGCTGCTGTGCAACGGGCTGTTTTTTCTGGGAACCTGGAAGATGCATGCGTTGCAGGTCAGCAATGTGTCGCCGGTGGCCGGCATTTCCATGATCTGGATTTATGGCATTGGCTACGTCGTCAGCGTGGTGATGGGCATCATCAATCTGAACATGCTGTACCGCCTGGTGCGCGGGCAGATCAGTGAAGACGAGCTGGTGCAGGTGGTCGAGACCGAAGGCATGGCCGATGTCGAAAAACAAATGCAAGAGGCCAAGGCATGACGGTCAGTGTTTTTATCCTGAGTTTGCTGGCCGCCATGGCCATCGGCATGCCGATCGCCTATGCGCTGCTGGTCTGCGGTGTCGCTCTGATGGCCTTCCTGGGTGCGACCAGTGGCCTGGTGACGTTTGACAGCCAGATTCTGGCGCAGCGATTTGTGGAAGGCGCCGACAACTTCCCGCTGCTGGCGGTGCCCTTCTTTTTGCTCGCGGGTGAATTCATGAACGCCGGGGGCCTGAGCCGCCGCATCATCAATATGGCCATGGCCTGGGTCGGGCACTTTCGCGGCGGCCTGGGCTACGTCACGGTGATTGCCGCAGTGATCATGGCTTCGCTGTCGGGCTCGGCCGTCGCCGATACGGCCGCGCTGGCCGCGCTGCTGGTCCCGATGATGCGGGCCGCCGGCTACAACGTGGGCCGGGCCTCGGGGCTGATCGCTTCGGGCGGCATCATTGCGCCGGTGATCCCGCCGTCGATCGGCATGATTATTTTTGGTGTCGCGGGCAATGTGTCCATCACCAAACTGTTTCTCGCCGGCATTGTGCCCGGCCTGCTGATGGGTCTGGCGATCGGCCTGACCTGGTGGTGGTTGGCCAAGCGGGAAAACGTTCTTCCTGCGCCCCAACCGACGCTGCCCGAGCGCTTGCGTATTACGGCCGAGGGCGGCTTCGCGCTGGCACTGCCCGTCGTCATCATTGGCGGCATGAAGTTTGGCGTGTTTACGCCGACCGAAGCCGCCGTCGTGGCGGCGGTTTACAGCTTTGTCGTGGGCATGTTCATCTACCGCGAACTCAAATGGTCGCAACTGTACGGCGTGATCCTGGCTGCCGGCAAGACGACCGCGGTCGTGATGTTCCTGGTGGCCGCCGCCATGGTCAGCGCCTGGCTGATCACGGTGGCGAATATTCCGACGGAAGTCGCCAACCTGATGGCGCCCTTCATGGACAACAAGCTGCTGCTGATGTTCATGATGATGGTGCTGATCGTGGCCGTTGGCACGGCGCTGGATTTCACGCCCACCGTGCTGATTTTGACGCCGGTGCTGATGCCCCTGGTGCTCAAGGCCGGCATTGATCCGGTCTACTTCGGCGTCATGTTCATCATGAACAACGCCATTGGCCTGATCACGCCGCCCGTGGGCACGGTGCTCAACGTCGTCTGCGGTGTTGCCAAGATCAGCATGGACGATGCGTTCAAGGGCGTGCTGCCATTCCTGCTGGCGCAACTGGCCGTGCTGTTTTTGCTGGTTCTTTTCCCCGCTATCGTCACCGTGCCACTGCAGTGGTGGATGCGGTGACCCCTTTTTCCCCAACCCCAGTCGTTTAATTACAGGAGACAACCATGTTCAAACGCAGAACCCTCGTATCAGCCCTCGTAGGTGCAGCCTTGCTGGTCAGTACCGCGGCAT
>DAITMI010000158.1:0-1224 GCA_036835225.1 Rhodoferax sp.
AACCCCACCTTGAGCTTGAGGCCCATAAAGAAGTGCAGGCTATCGGTCAGATCCTCTCCCATGACCGGCGCCAACCACCCAGCAGCGACCAAGGCGGTGATGCGCCCGGTGGTGCTCGTCTCGGTGATGTGGTGCGCCAGCGCCAGGCTGCGCACACCATGCACCAGCGGAAAAACGCCCTCCTTTTTGAGATTGAGCTGCTCTTCGGCCCCACCCCGCCCCAGTAGCCGGCTCCACCAGCCGGTGCTGCTACCAAACGAATCCATGGCGGCAGCAAACCGGGCCAACATGGCGTCGTTGTCGGTGGCCATCGCCATCAGGCCACGGCGCACGTCCTCCAGCAGACGGGCATCGCCACACACAGTATGCGCGTCCATGAAGATGGCCAGGTTCATCAAACTATCGCCGTCGGGCAGCATCAGCCACTGACGCGTCATCTGCGCGAACTCTGCGGCGGTCTTGCGCCACTGCGGGTTGCTGAGCATGATGTGGCCCGGGCACTCCGGGTAGCCAAAGTCCTTGAGTGCGCTTGAAAAGCGCTGACAAATCGCCTCCAGGTCAGCCGGCGGCACATATTCATCCCGCAGGATCAGGCCGTTGTCCTGGTCGGTCTTGAGCAACTGCTCACCCCGACCTTCGCTGCCCATCACAAACAAACAACTATTGATCACCAGCTCTGCTGGTGCGATCAACTGCCAGGCGCGCTCAAACAGCCGGGCGTTGAGTTGCTGCCAGCTTGGCGATCAGGTTGACGCGCGAACCACTGCGGTACAGCAGGGCCATCATGCGGGTGATGCGGGCCGCCGCCTGACTCAGGCCGGCGAGGTCTTTGGCCTCTTCAATCTCAACGGTGATCAGATGCGACTGATTGGACAGGAAACTGAACAAATCCAACGCTTCCAGAATGCCGAGCACGCGAGCCTCATTGCGCACCACCACCCGGTGCACGCGACGACGCAGCATCAAGGCCATGGCATCACCCAACTGGTCCGAAGCCTGCACGTCCAATCAATGAAAAATTCGACAACTCACCCACCGCCAGCTGGTTCAGCGGGCGGCCATCCAGAATGGCACGCTGCAAGGCCGTGGCGGTGAAAATCCCCAAGCGAGGAGGCAAAGACAAGTTGTCTTGCACCAGCACGCTGGAGGCGCGATGGGCCTGAAACAGCTTCACAACGCTCAGGATGTCGGTGTCAGCGTCCACAAAATGAGCGGGCCGCAAAA
>DAITMI010000158.1:1324-3375 GCA_036835225.1 Rhodoferax sp.
GCCGCAAAACTCGCGCTCAAAGCAATCAGCTCATTCACCATGCGGTGGGGCAGCTGATAAGCCACCACCTCCTCGGCGGCCACAAAGCGGCTGCTCACCTTGCCAGCCACCAGACTGCGGCCGTCAAAACAATCGTCCGGCCCGTAGGTAGTCATCACCTCGCCGCGCTCCAGTTGGGTCACATAGCCATTGATGATGACAAACAGATGTGTGGGCGTGATGCCCAGATCCAGAATTGCCTCGCCTTCCCTGAAGTAAACGACATCCACACTGGCGCGCACCAGCCGCTGTTCGTCCGGGTTCAGGCAGTCAAACGGCGATGCAGAGAAATTGAAAGCATTTGGCATGGGATCGCCCGGTTGTCTATCCCGCCCATTCAACGCCTGACGCCTTGCGCCACGCTTGCAACGCCGGGCCAGGCGTCGTCAAACCACGGGTCACCCGCCATATAGGCGGCCAGCATCGGCAAGGCATCCAGCCCCCAGAACAATTTATTGTCCACCGCGAAGGTGGGCACGCCAAAAACGTCCAGCGCCAGGGCCTCATCGGTATTGGCCTTGAGCTGGGCCTTGACGTCCTCACTGCCGGGTAAACGCGCGGGATTCAGTTGATCCGTCAACGCCTGCAAACGCGCTGCGTCCGAGGCTTCGGAACCACCGCGCCAGACGTGACGCAACACGGTTTCACACACATAACGGTTGGGGTCGCCCTGCGCTGGTGCTGCCACCGCCAGACGAAGAAGCGCCAGCGGATTGAAGGGGTGACTGGCAGGCATTTGCAACTCAAGCCCCTGCTGGTGCGCCAGCCACAGCACCTGGCGGTAGGTCCAATCGCGTTTGGTCGGCATTTCAGCCGGGCCTAATTGGCCATGGTGCTTGAGCAGCGCCGCAAACAAAATGGGCTTGTAGGTCACGCTGTAGCTGTGACCCATCAAGGCCGCAGGCAGCTTCTCAAAGGCCAGATAGGCATAGGGCGAGATGAAATCGAGGTAAAAAGTGATGTGCTTCACGGCAGACGGCCCTCAATCAACTGCCACACGGCCCGCTTGCCTGCGCTGTCCAGGCTGCTCCAGGTGCGCAATTCGTCCAGTGTGCGCAGGCAGCCAATACACAACACACGGTCGGCGTCCATCTGGCAGACCGAGACACAGGGTGACGGCACCGATTCATCATCATTTTGGCCGCTAGCCCGCACGATCATTGCCCTCTTGGTCAAGATTTCCATAGCATTGGCAACGACCGTCATGCCAGAACCTCCAGCGCCACGTCAGCCACCGGGGCGCCCGTGAGGTGAGCCAGGTCCGCCGGCGTGAGTTTGAATACACCATGCGGATGCCCGGCGGCGGCCCAGATCTCATTGAAGCGATGCAAGTCGCGGTCAATCAGCATCACCGGCGACGTGGTATGGCCCACAGGCGACACACCCCCAATCGAGAAACCCGTCGCTGCCTTGACAAACTCGGCATCTGCCTGCCCCAGCTTTTGGCCCTCGGTGCAGACCAGCGCCTGCACCTTGTTCTCGTCCACCCGGCGGTCCCCCGTGGTCACCACCAGGACGGCCGCGCCATCGGGCTTGCGCCGAAAAACGATGCTCTTGGCAATCTGGCCCAGCGCAATGCCCAGCGCATCCGCCGCCTGCTGCGCGGTGCGGGCCGCGTCATCGAGCATGACCGGACCATGCGGATGCCCCTTGTCTTGCAGCACCCGGGCCACACGCTGCACGCTTTCTGGGAGAAGTTTCAATTCAGCACCACACATCATCGATTTAACCCGCCCGCTTGTTGAGCAAGGCCGTGGCCGCGCGACTGTTGGGCTTGCGACCCAGAAAGTCGCTGATGAACTGGCCCGCATCCACCAGCTTGTCCAGATCAATGCCTGTTTCAATCTCCATGCCGTGCAGCAGATACACCACGTCTTCGGTCGCCACGTTGCCGGTGGCGCCCTTGGCATAAGGGCAGCCGCCCAGGCCCGCCACGGACGTATCAAACTGCCAGACCCCCATTTCCAGGCTGGCCAGGGTGTTGGCCAGCGCCTGGCCATAGGTATCGTGGA
>DAITMI010000159.1:0-3355 GCA_036835225.1 Rhodoferax sp.
GGCCGTGCTGGTGGCAGGCATTGAAGTAGGCCTCGACGCTGTCGAGCACACCGCCGCCACTGGCCGGGTCTTGCTGGTATTTTTTGGGGGCGAAAGGGGTCATTGGTTTTCGAGGCGGTCGTGCCAGTAGCCAGGTTTTCGGTGTTGATGAGCGACGGCAATCACGAAGACATAGTCTGCTTCTACCGCGTAAATCAGGGCATACGGAAACCGCGATAGCAAGCAGCGTCGGACCGGTTTCCATACTTCAGGCCATAACAATGGCATGCGGCCCAACTGCCGGGCTGATCGCTCTACCTCGGCGCGAAATTGCGCACCCAGCCCCGGCATGGACTGCTCGTAATAGAGGGTTGCATCGTCCAGTTCATCTTCGGCGACCGTTGAAAACTTGACCTGCATTACCGTTTGCCAAAAATGGCCTCCATCGGCACCGCACCCAGTTCACCGCGCCTATGCGCTTCCAGACGCCGAATGGCCTCTTCACCCCAAAGACGGTCAATCTCGGGGTCAGGCTGATCAAAGCTTTGCTGAATTTTTTCCACCACTTGTAGCCGCTCATGCGGCTTGAGTTTGAGAGCCATTTCAATGATTTCCTGGGTGCCCATGGCAATTTCCTTTCAACGGGTGGTTTGAAACATCGTCAATTTACACTGTCAGCGCGTAGGGCGTCTGCTTGAACATAATCTGCTCGCGCTGCAGGCGCGGCGCGCCCAGGCGGCAGGCGGCGGCATAAATCGTCTTGGGGCCGTCGAACGGCGGGAGGATGTCGAACACCAGCCCGGTCAGCACATTGCCACCGCCCACTGACTTGTCCTTCAGGATGCCGTTGTAGAGCAGGTAAATGGCGCGGCCCTCGTGCACGCCCAGCAGCGGCGAATCGGCGTTGCCGCCCTCGCGTGACATTCGGCCGCTGCCGGTCTCGGCAAACCAGACAAACTCGGCCAACTGCGCGTAGCGCACATCCTCGCGGATCTGGCCTTGCGGGGTGAACAGCGGTTCGGCCGAAAGGGTGCAGAACTGGAAACCGCCACCCATTGGCGACAGGCCCGCCACCGCTTCGCCCTTGGCGTTGGTGTAGCCCTGACTGACGCGCTTGACGCGCTCGGCGGTGACGTTGGCGGCGATGTTCTCGTCCATTTCCACCAGAAGGAAGCGGCGCGTGCCGCCGTCGGCGGCGTTTTGCTTGAGCACGGCGTGGCCGGTGGTGCCGGAGCCGGCAAAGCTGTCGAGGATCAGGCTGTCTTTGTCGGTGGCGATCTGTAGGATGCGCTGAATCAGGCGGGTTGGCTTGGGTGTATCGAACGGTACATCATGACCAATGACCTCATTGATTTCCTTTTTTCCCTCCTGGTTATGGCCACACTCCTGGTTTGTCCACCAAGTCCACGCACTGACGCCCGTGCTCTCCGAGAGGTAAGTTTTTACGCGTGGCCGTCCTTTTCCATCTTTGCCAAACCACATTCGCCCGTCAGCCAAAAGCTTTTCAAGTGCGGGTTGGACATTTCCCCAGCATCGTCCCCTCGGTGGGGCGTAAACAGCTCCCGACGGTGTATGAATTTCATACATTTGATTCGGGCGCCAGCCCTGGGCAGTGAAGTCTGTTGATGTCCAAACGCCGCGCGGATCGTTGTCGGGGTTTTTAAAATTTTTTGCATGATCGTCACTCAACGGTATGGAGTGAAATTCGATTGAAGCTTTGAACTTGGCAAATACAACGATGTGGTCATGAGCTTAACTCAATCCAAGTCTCGCGTCTGGTGAGATTCGCCGTTGCCATGCGACCGTGGCGACAAAATTCCCCGCCCCAAAAATCTCGTCCATCAACAAGCGTAAATGAGCCACCTCGTTGTCGTCAATCGAGACAAAAATCACCCCGTCCTCGCGCAAAAACTGGCGCAGCAGCACCAGACGCGGGTACATCATGCACAGCCAGCGGTCGTGCCGGTCCAGTGTTTCACCTTCCTTGCCGACCACCGCGCCCAGCCATTTGCGAATCTCCGGGCTGTTGACGTTGTCGTTGTAGGCCCAGCCTTCGTTGCCGGTGTTGTACGGCGGGTCAATATAGATGCACTTCACTTGGGCCGCGTAGCGCGGCAGCAGCGCTTTCAGGGCGTGCAGGTTGTCGCCCTGCACGATCAGGTTGCCGCTGGCCAGACCTTCTTGATCCTGGCCACATGACAGCGCCGGCACCGGCTCCAGCAGGCGGAACGGCACGTCCTTGTGGTGTTTAACAACGGCGTCTTTGCCGATCCAGTTGAGTGTGGGCATGCGGTGGGAGGGCTCTGGTTTCGGGGGGAAGGTAACCGACGATGGTAACAAGGCAGCAAGAGCCTTGTTAGCACCCGCGCCGAGCTTCGCCTTCAGTGAAATCCAGTCGAGCCGCTTGCTGAAACCTGGCCGTGATGGGGCCGGACAAGGAAAAAAACGAGGGTATGTGTTTTATCTTTTGCTGAAAATACAGGCCGGTATCTGGTAGTGATTTCTATGCTTTGAATTGAAAACGGCACCCGCAGGTGCCGTTTTTACCGGGGTTAGGTGCCAAATAGGCCTCCAACCCCCGTCAATCCTGCGCAAGTAGCTATTAATTAGATAGCAAATCTCACGCCGCCGGCGCAGCTTCCGCAACCGCCACCACTGGCGCCGCCGCGGCCGCCTTCACCTTCAAGCGCCACGCATGCAGCAACGGCTCGGTGTAACCACTCGGCTGTTCCAAGCCCTTGAACACCAGGTCACAGGCGGCCATGTACGCCATCGAGGTGTCGAAGTGGCCGGCCATGGGCTGGTACAGCGGATCGCCCGCGTTCTGCTGGTCCACCACCGCCGCCATGCGCTCAAAGGTTTCCTTCACCTGCGCCTCGGTAACGACACCGTGGTGCAGCCAGTTCGCCATGTGCTGGCTGCTGATGCGCAAAGTGGCGCGGTCTTCCATCAGGCCGACGTTGTGGATGTCGGGCACCTTGGAGCAGCCGACGCCCTGGTCAATCCAGCGCACCACGTAACCCAGAATGCCCTGGGCGTTGTTGTCGAGTTCCTGCTGTTTTTCGGCATCGCTCCAGGTCGGGTTGACCGCCACCGGGACGGTCAGCAAGCCGGTCAGCAGGGTGTCGCGTTCCTTGTTGTAGTCGATTTTTTCCAGTTCTTTCTGGATGTCGCTGACCAGCACCTGGTGGTAGTGCAGCGCGTGCAGCGTGGCGCCGGTCGGGCTGGGCACCCAGGCGGTGTTGGCGCCGGCCAGCGGATGGGCCATCTTCTGCTTCAGCATGTCTTTCATCAGGTCCGGCATGGCCCACATGCCCTTGCCGATCTGCGCCTTGCCGCGCAGGCCGCAGCTCAGGCCGACCAGCACGTTGTTGCG
>DAITMI010000160.1:0-3300 GCA_036835225.1 Rhodoferax sp.
TGGCCTTGAGCACTTCAGCCAGGGTCTTGGCCTCAAACGCCACCTTGTTGTAGGCAAAAGCGTACTGAGGGAACAGACCAGTGGTGGCCAGCAGGCCAGCCACGATGGCGCTTTGCTTGAGTGTCTTGCGACGAGTTTGCATGTGAATCTCCTTGATTAAATCCATGTTAATGAAAAAATTGCGCCGAATAAATTCGTGATTACCCTACTTACCTGCACCCGCAGCCAGCCAGGCAGCGATCGTCTTCGCTTCCGCTTCGCTCAGAGCCTGGGCCGGCATGGGAATCGGTCCCCACACCCCTGATCCACCCACCTTGATTTTTCCGGCCAGGTAGTCCACCTTGCCGGCATGTTTCTTGGCAATTTCCATGAAACTGGGGCCAAGTATCTTTTTGTCAACCGCATGGCAAGCCGTGCAGTTGTTTTTCTGCGCCAGCGCCAGGGCAGCCTTGTTGTCCGCCCCCCCAGCCTCAGCCTTGGGAGCTGCTGCTGCAGGCTTGGCCTGAACAACCGCCGGCGGTGCCACAGCGGGAGCTGCGGCCGGCGCAGACGCTGCTGCACCCGGCTTGGCTTCAGGACGGGTGGTGTCCACGCCATGCTGGGCACCCACCGGCCGGTTTTGTTCGGCCAGATTGCCGTGTGCATTGCGCGCGAAGTCAGGCAGGAAAGACGCCACCATCGCTTCTGGTGCACAGTCTTTCATGCAGGCCACATTGCTGGTGTCCGACTTTTTCGTGCCACCAAACTCATTGCCTGGCCACATGTTGTGCTTCGTCGTCATGCCATTGCGGTTCGGCATGCGTTCCTGCACTTCACGAATGTTCTTGTCGGACAGGGTAAAGTTATCAGGAACAACGCCGCTGAGGTTCAGCAAAAACGCCGTCACAGAATAGACTTCCTCGGTCGTCAGCGTCTTCGGCGCGGTCCACGGCATGGCACGGTTGATGTAGTCCCACAATGTGGACAGTGTCGGAACCTTCATCATGGTCGAACGACCGGGGTAGGCCGGATTAATCAGGTTCGCGACGCGCCCTTTTTTGATGTCCTCCGGCGTTACGCCGCCCACCAGTGGGCTGAACACCTCACCCGACTCACCAAAGAAACCGTGACAGTGAGCACACTTGCCCTCCCAGATGTCCTGACCCTTGGCCACCGTACCAGAACCCGCCGGCAGACCCTTGAAGTCAGGGCGCACATCGATATCCCATGCCGCCACTTCTTTGGGCGTGGCAGCACGGCCGACACCCGGGTATTGACTGGCGGCTTGCGCGCTTGCGAAACCTGCTACTGCGAGCAGCGCAGTAGCTAAAACTGCCTTACGAAACCTGGACATTTTTCACCTCGCCGTTTTCCTGCACCAACCATGACTGGATGGCGTTGTTGTGATAGATCGAACGCGTGCCCCGCACACTGCGGATCTGCTTGTAGGTCGGCTGCACAAAGCCTGTGTCATCCGTGGCACGGCTCTGGATGATGGCCGGCTTGCCGTCCCATACCCAATCCAGATTGAAGCGGGTCAGCGCCTTGGACAGCACTGGCGTCTCCAGCCGCGCGGTACGCCAATTGCGACCGCCATCAACCGACACATCCACTTTTTTGACCTTGCCGCGACCCGACCAAGCCAGACCGGTGATGTTGTAAAACCCTTTGTCCAGCAGCACCTGACCACCGGAAGGCGTGGTTACCACACTCTTGCATTCCTGGAGGCTGGTGTATTGCCGCTGCAGGCCATCGGGCTGCAAATCAATGTAGTGAACTGCCTCATCTTTCGTGGCGTAGGGCATGTCACCAACTTCTAAGCGGCGCAGGTACTTGACCCAGCTCACACCCTGCACACCCGGCACGATCAGACGCAGCGGATAGCCCTGCTCGGGCCGCAGCATCTCACCATTCTGGCCGTAGGCTACAAACACTTCGCCGGACTTGATCAGGCTCATGGGAATGGTACGGGTCATGGAAGAACCGTCCGCTCCTTCTGCCAGCACAAACTTGCCATTCTTGAGATCGGCACCGGCCAGTTCGAGCAAGGTGATCAGCGGCACACCGGTGAACTCGCTGCAGGAAATCATGCCATGCGTGTACTGGACGGTCGGCACCGCCACATTGCCCCACTCCACCGCCGTATTGGCGCCACACTCGATGAAGTGAAAGCGCGACACGGACGGCAAGCGCATGATTTCATCCAGGGTGAACACCTTGGATGACTTCACCATGCCGTTGATCATGAGACGGTGCTTGGAGGGGTCAATATCCCACCAACCCTGGTGATGCCGCTCGAAGTGCAGACCGCTGGGCGTTACGATGCCAAACAGTGACTGCAAGGGCGCAAACGACACCGACGCCTGCGTGGTCTGAGTCAGACCCGGGCTTTGGCGGCGCTGGACATTAGTCTCGAACTTGGAAGGCTTGCCGTAGCTGCCATCAGCAGCGACGCCCTGACCCAGACCCGTGCTGTGCTCTGGCAAATTCAGGATATTGGGATCGCCGCCCTCGGTCGGCACCGGATTGCCCTGGGCCATGACGGCAGGCACCGCCACACCCGCCGCCGCAGCCGCAAAGGCGCCGCGAATGAAATCGCGGCGACCATTTTTGGCCTCGCTCAAGACGGCTTTGATGCCATCCCGGTTCAAAAAGCTTTCGGGTGCCTTGCGGACTCTTCCCGAGCTCAAGTCTTCTGGTATCACACGTTCTCCTTCAATGAGTTCGATGGGTTGCATTCATATATTCACATCTGCGAATATAAGCGATTGACGAATTAATGACGTAGGTGTTTTCACCAATTCCCATCCATCTGGATAGGAAGATTGCCGGAAACTATTTGAATCGGTAGTGATCGCGGTTCAGAACCGCCGCGACGGCCGTGACCTCCTCGGGAAAAAGCCCAAGGTTAAGTTCAGTGTTGCACTGCTCCACCATGCCACGTAAAACCCCCGGCGCGTTGACGCGACCGGCTGGCTTGTAAATAGCACTGCCATCGCCGCCAACCTTCTGCTGGTGGCAGGCCGCGCACTTGTTCTCGGCGATGAGCTTTTCCCCGAGCTTCAGGTCAGCACCTTGGAACAGAGCGGGCACCTGGGCGCCGGCCGATGTCAAGGCAAGGGCGAAGAGGGAAAAAATATATTTATACATAAGACGCGAGGTTACAGAAGAGGCTTGCGCCCTGCAATGTCCCTGCTATTTTTCAGGTTTTTTTACGCAACGGGCCGGGTCATCGACCCGGCCCGCAATGCATCCAGTTTACCTTGACGAGATCAAATCAATAACGCCAGCCGAACTGGACGCCAATGGCTTGCTGGGACA
>DAITMI010000161.1:0-3252 GCA_036835225.1 Rhodoferax sp.
CCGTCAAACAGCGGCTGCAGCGTGCTGCGCATGTCGGCCGGGGCCATCCAGTTGTTCGTCGGGCCGGCGTTTTCCTTGTCGGCCGAGCAGATGTAGGTGCGGTCTTCCACGCGTGCGACGTCACTCGGGTCGGAACAGGCCAGGAAGCTGTTGGGCCGCTTGGCTTCGTTGAGTTTTTTGAAGGTGCCGGCGTCGACCAGTTGCTGGCACAGGCGCTGGTACTCGGCGTCGCTGCCGTCGCACCAGTAGACATTGTCCGGTTTGCACAGCGCAGCCATGTCGGCCACCCAGGCAATGAGCCTGGCGTTCTTGACATAACCGGGTGTGTTCAGGTTCAGCCCTTGCATCGCGGGGTGGTTCATCGGAAAGCTCCAAAGTTAAAAAGCGTCATTTCGGAAAACGTCGGCACGGAGACAGCAGGGCTGTGGCCGCGAGGCGTTTGTCGAAATAAGGCTTGCGGGCGCGCAACACGCAAGGCTTCGACCCGCCGGACTGGAGGCAAGGCCTACGATCGGCAAGTCCTGGCCTGCAGACGGGTCACAGTCTGGATGTGCTGTGGGGCCAAGGTCGGAAAAGCAGTTTGTGGCATGCTTTCAGGCTTCCACGGGCCGTGCCGGAGAGGTCATTTTAAGAACATCGGCACGGGTTACCTTGTCGTTACAGGCAAAAGATATGCAAAACTTGCATGACTTTATGCATATGCGACGGCAAGGTTCGAACAGTCGTGACTTGGAAGCGCTGAATGCAGTCGCTGAGGTTTTGTTTGGGGGCAGCCCGAAAAACTCGAGCTCGGGTATGCCGGCGGGCGGAAACCCGTTTTGGGAGAAGGGCTGAACTGAACGCGAAATTGCGCGACAGGACGCTGAGGGGGGTGAAGCGCGTCATCTAGAATTAGAAATCTGGGCTGTCTCAGGCCCTGCAGATACTGCTCATTTTCAAAAGTACCCATGACCCTTGATCAGCCGGTTGAGCCTCTCCCACAGCGAGTATTGCCGCAGGGACTGGATGCGATTTTTGTGATCCACGCTACAAGCTTTGTGGACAGGCGGCGATTTATAGAGACGCAGATGCAGTCGCTAGGACTGCCATTCGAATTTGTACTCGACTTTGATATCCCGGCCATTCCCGAAGATTTGAGGCTGCGCCTTTTCCGTGACGGAAGCCTTTCCCCTGCGCAGCAGTCGTGCGCCATGAAACATTGGCAAGCGCACAACCTGATCGTGCAAAGAAACATTTCTCGGGCGCTGGTTCTTGAAGACGACGTGATTCTTTCAAAGGAATTCTGGCCGGCGCTCAAGGGCCTGATGCGCGAGGAGCTCGCGCTGGGTGATCCGCATGTCACTTTTCTGGGCTGTGGGGGGCACTACTACGTGCCACATGAACAAATCCGCGCAGGTCAGTGGCTGTATCCGCGTAACCAGGGCAAGTTTGCAGACTCCTATATCGTCTCGCTGGAGACCGCGAAGAGGCGGCTGGACTGGATAAAAGCCAACGGCATTACCCAACCAATTGATCACACCTTTGAACATATCGACCGGGTGTTGGGTACGCCGATGTTCTGGCTGGAGCCGCCAGTGGTGGAGCAGGGCAGCCACAACGGGATGTTTTCATCGACGTTGGAAAAATCGCACCCACTGTGGTTTCAGGCGCTGCAGTTTCGCTGGAAGAAGCTATGGCGGCGGCGGCGGCATGAATAGATCGCCGGTCCAGAACTCATAGAAATAACTATCAATGATCACTGCGTCCCCTTCCCGCCCCGTGTTTTCATCTCCCTTGATCACATGGACCCAGAACGCTGCCATATTTGCTTGCTGCGCCAATTTCTTTTCCACGGCCTTAGCCAATCTTGGCTTTGCGGCGTTTCTGTTGTTGTTCGTATGTACTTGCCTGTCACGGCAGCGTATACACCTCGATACCCAAAATTTTCCCGTAGGGGTCGCAATCGCCATGGGGCTCTACATCGGCTGGCAGGTAATTGGTCTGAGCTACACCGACGCCTCGATGTCTTACGCACTGAAGAGTATTTTTTCCGACCGGAAGATCCTCTACATTCTTCCATTGGCCCTGGTGTTTTCGGATGAAAGGCCGAAAAGGCGATTCCTGATGTTTTTTTTGGCGACTTGCGCTGCTGGCTTGGCAATGTCCTTCCTGGTCATCAATCCGCACCTTCACTGGCGATTTAGCCTCAATCCCGACTCAGTATTCAGATCCAACGTGACGCAGAGCATGATTTTTGCGCTTGCTGGATTCCTGTCGCTTTGGTTCGCTTTCCAGAATGGCGGACGTGTGCGCAAGCTGATCTTTTGTGCGCTGGCCGTTGCATTTTTTCTGAATATAGCCATATTGACACCAGGGCGAAGTGGCTACGTCGTCTGTCTGGTGCTGATTGTCTGGAGTTTCGCCATGTGGCGCGGATTCAAAGGCGTCCTGGTCGGGTTTGTTGCCGCATTGCTCATTGCTGCTGTTGCCTTTACGGCTTCTTCTTCGGTACATGACCGTGTGATGAAGGGTGTCAACGAGATCAATAACTACACCAGCAGTTCGGAGGAGTCATCACTGGGAATAAGAATGGTCTTGTACAGCACGACCTGGAAAATGATTCTCGATCAACCGATACTGGGAATTGGAACGGGGGGCTTCAAGCAGCGTTTTAGCGCCATTGCGGCGGAAAAATACACGGGATGGCGCGCCAGCCCAGCCGAGGATCCGCACAACCAGTATTTGTTTGTGACTGTGGAAAACGGCTTGGTTGGTCTTGCGACCTTCCTGTTCATGATCGGCATGATCCTGAAGTACTGCCTCAAAGGCGGCAGTATTTACGGAAAAATGGCGGCTGGCTGCTTACTCGCGTGGTGTGCCACCAGCCTGTTCAGCGGGCACTTCCGCACTTTCCCCGAAGGCCATCTGATTGCCTTCATCGTCGGGATACTGATGGTCTATCGTCCGCCTGGAACGATAGAGTCCCAGCCAGAACGCCAGGATACGTGAGTCTTGGCAGGCTGATGTGAACCAGGCCAGCGAAAACGTCAGCCGCTTTATGCGGTCTGAAGAGTCGCGCCGGGCTCAAGCCATGTAAATGGCGATGAAAGCCAGCAGGAACATCAAAACGCCGCCAGCGACGGGCAGCACGAGGGGCATCAGCGGCACAATGGCTTCTACCGCGTCCTGTTCCTGGGCGGGCGTGGGGCTGCTGTGGGCGGCGTTGGTAGAGCGATCGGCGGGGCTTGACATGGTGGTTCCTGCAAACGGGGG
>DAITMI010000162.1:0-3202 GCA_036835225.1 Rhodoferax sp.
CCGCATAGTCAAAGTCCCTGGTGTTGCGGGTGACCAGCCGCAAGTCATGGTGCAGTGCCGTCGCGGCCAGCAGGCTGTCGATGGCGGGGACGGGGCGGCCCACTTGCGCGAGCAACCGGCCCCAGTGGTCGGCCACGTCCGGGCCAATCGGCAAAATACGCGCGCCAAACCAGTCACGCAAGTCGTGCTCCAGCCAAAGCCGCAGCTTTTCGCGGCGCTGGACGTCGGCCAGTTTCTCGACCCCCTTGCGAATTTCGCCAAGTGTCAGAGCGCTCAAAAACAAGGCTTCATCCGGCGTGTTCGCAAACCAGCGCAGCACAGCGGCGTCAGGTTTGGGGCGCACCAGTTCCGAAAGGACGTTGGTGTCAATCAGGTAGCTCACAGCACCGTCTCGCGCGTCAAGCTGGTCTGCCGTTCCGTGTCCAGCTCCAACCCCACCCATGGCGAGCCGCGCATGAATCCGACAAACCCAGGCTTGGGGTGCGTCAGGCGTGTGTATTCCGCACGCGAAACCAGCACGGCCACGTCCTCGCCGCGTACCGTGATGCCCTGAGGCCCTTCGCTCAGTGCGAGCTTCACGACCTCACTGAATCTGCTTTTTGCTTCCTGCAATTGCCATGTTGACATAAGCCACTCCGATCTAGTCAGTCTAGTCAGATTATACGGCTGGTGGCTTTTGCTGTGCAACCGTGCCATTTGTTTTCGAGGAAAACAAGCCGAAAAATAGTGAATTAGAAAGACTCAATAATAGTTAATTGACGAGTCACGATAGTAGTGCAATACTAAGACGGAATTTTAGATAAAACACACGGGAACGTTCAACTCCCCAACCGTCAATGCCCGCCCCCAATGAAAAACTGGCCCAGTCCCTCGCTGAACTTGCCGTCTTGCAAGAGCGAGGTCACCGCGTCATCCGCAGCAACCAGCTTTCCCGCACGCACAGGGAACGGCTGAGCAAAGCGGGCTTTATTGAAGAGGTCTTCAAGGGTTGGTATCTGCCCGGTAGCCCCGGGGAGCCGCTTGGCAGCACCGCCGCGTGGTTTGCCGGCATGCGAAACTTCATCAGTGGGTACTGCGATGACCGGTTCGGCCAGGACTGGCACTTGAGCCCCGAACAATCGCTGCAGTTGCGCTCCGGGGAGCGAGCGCTTCCGCGTCAGCTTCAGGTATGGACGAAGGGCGGCAACAATCAACGTGTCGAGCTTCCTCACGCTTGCTCGCTCTTCCTTTACCGTGCACCCAATTTGCTGCCTGCGCAGGCCGAGAGCAACGAAGGTGGGCTCCGGCTGGTGGAGTTGGCGCCTGCCCTGGTCGCGGTCGGGCCTGGCTTCTACATACAGCAGACAGTTGCTGCGCGCATCGCGCTTGGCATGCTGGAAGACCCCGCAGAGCTGCTGAACCCGTTGCTGCAAGGCTCGCATTCTGTGGTGGCCGGCCGGCTGGCGGGAGCCCTGCGAGCCCTCGGTCGCCCTGGAATGGCTGAAGACATCGTCAACACCATGAAAAGCGCGGACTATGTGGTCCAGGAGACCTCGCCATTTGATGTTATTCCGGTGGCCTTGCCAGGCGGGCGACCGGAGTCACCTTACGTACAGCGCCTGCGGCTCACCTGGGCGCAAATGCGGGATGTGGTCATCGAGCACCTGCCCGCGCAGGGCCTCCCGCCCACGGACATCAGCGCGGCGCTGAACGACGTAGAGGCCCGTTACGTCAGTGATGCCTACCACTCACTGTCGATCGAAGGTTATCGGGTTACGCCGGAGCTGATTGAACGCGTGCGCTCAGGCAGGTGGGACCCGGAAGGCGCGGACAAAGGCGCGCGTGACGCCATGGCAGCCAAGGGCTACTTCGAGGCCCACACCGAGGTGAAAGAGTTCATTGCGCGTTTGCTGAAAAGCTCAAGCCCGCGCCATGACGTGCGAGACGCGCTCGGCAGCTGGTACCGCGCGCTTTTCAGCCCGAGCGTTCAGGCGGGTCTGCTCAAACCAGGCGACCTGGCGGGTTGGCGCAATGACCAGGTCTACATCCGCGGGGCCATGCATGTGCCGCTTTCGAAGGAGGCTGTACGCGATTGCATGCCGGTCCTTTTTGAATTGATTGCCGCGGAGCCACACCCGGGCGTACGCGCTGTACTCGGACACTTCTATTTCGTTTACATCCACCCCTATATGGACGGCAACGGCCGGCTGGGCCGCTTCCTGATGAACGCGATGCTGGTCACCGGCGGTTATGTCTGGACCGTGGTCCCCGTGCAGCAACGCAAGCCGTACATGGAAGCCCTTGAAAAGGCCAGCACCGGCCATGACATCCAGGGGTTCGCCGCATTCATTGGCAAACTCATTCGTGAGCAGACCGCGGTGCCTCTGTCACGGCCGGGTTGATAGGCGTACGCAAACAGCTACCAAATTTATAGCGTTTCCGGATCGCTCACACGCCGGCGTACTTCGCCATCAGTGCAGGAAGAGCAGGTTTCGCACAGCGCTGCAGGTTCATCAACAAGGCGTGGTCGGGCCGGCTCACGCGGTGCTGGCTGCGCAGGTCGTGCTGGATCTGCCCCAGCAGCGATGCCGCCATTTCCGCATCGGCCAGCGCCCGGTGGGCCCGGCCGGCGCGCGGCAGGTGGTGGTAGTCCACCAGCACGCCGAGCTTGTGGCTGGGGGCCTGGGGATACAGCCGGCGCGCGACCAGCAGGGTGCAGGCAAAGGGCTGCGCCGCCGCCGCGCCGGCACGCGCCAGCTCGGCCTGCCAGAACTTGCGGTCAAACGCTGCGTTATGCGCCACCATGGGCGCGTTGCCCACAAAGCGGCTGGCATCACGCATGACGCTGGCGGCATCGGGCGCGGCGGCCACCATGGCGTTGCTGATGCCGGTGAGGCTGGTGATGAAAGCGGGAATGTGCACACCCGCATTCATCAGGCTCTGGAAGCGGTCCACCACGCAGCCGTTTTCAAGCAGCACGATGGCCACCTCGGTGGCGCGGTCGCCCATGGCGGGCGACAGGCCGGTGGTTTCAAAGTCGATGACGGCGATGCAGCTCATGCCAGGTCACCGGGCAGCATGGCCCAGAGCGGGACCGCCTCGATGCCGTCGGCCAGCTTGTAGCGATGCAGCCCCGGGTACACCACATACAAGCTATCGCGCTTCAGGTCGTTCATGGCAATACGCATGCTGGGGGTCACTGCGTTCAATCGTGTATTCATGG
>DAITMI010000163.1:0-3168 GCA_036835225.1 Rhodoferax sp.
TTCCAGCCCACCCACCCGCTAAAGCGCATCATGAAAAAACTTTTGAACACCCGCGCAACCCCGGCATTGCGCCTGAGTGCCATGACCGTGCTACTGCTGGCCTTGACCGGCCAAGCGCTCGCGGCACCTGATGCCGATGGCGGCGTGGCTGGACTGCAGCAACTTCTCACTGGCAAGCTGGTGGGTTTGGGCGACACCAGCGTCCCGATTGCCCGTCCGGGCGCAGACCCAAGCGCCCTGGTGAACGAGTTGCTGAAAGCGCCGCTTGGCGCGGAAGCGGCCGTGCGCATCGCCTTGCTGAACAATCCCGGGCTGCAGGTGTCGCTGGGTAGCGCTGGCGTGGGCCTCTCAGACACCGTCGGCGCCACCAGCCCGGCCAGACGCAAGGCGCAGCAGACCCTCACGCGGCTGTCCACCGATGCGCGCAAGGCCTGGATTGAAGCCGTTGCTGCAGCCCAAAGCGCACGCTACATGCGAGAGGCCAAAGAAGCCACCGAAGCCGCAGGCGAGTTGGCCAGACGCATGACGCAGGTCGGCAACATCAGCAAATTTCAGCAGGCGCGCGAACAAGCCACGCTGTCTGATGCCGCCGTGCAGCTGGCCAAATCGCAGCAGGCCGCATTCAATGCCCGCGAAATACTCATTGTCACGCTGGGCTTGTGGGGCGCGCAAACCGGGTTTGAACTGCCCGGCGAACTGCCTGCGTTGCCGCCCCAACCGCAGGATCTGCCCGACATCGAAACCCGCGTGCTCAAACAGAGCGAGGCGCTGCGCCTGGCACAAGTCCAGTGGCAACGCCAGCTGGCAGGGCCACGTCCGGCCAGCGCAGATGACTTGTGGGATGCCATGGGCGACGCGGCCACCGTACGCGAGCTGGCGGTCAAAACGCGCAGCGAAGCGCGCCAGGCCTACAACAACTACCGCACCGCTTACGACGTGGCGCGGCACTACCGTGACGAGGTGATGCCGCTGCGCAAGTTCATCAACGACGAGGTGGTGCTGCGCTACAACGGCATGCTGCTCAGCGTGTTTGACCTGCTGGCCGATACACGCGCGCAGGTGCTTGCCACAGGCAGCGCCATCGAGGCACAGCGCGACTTCTGGCTCGCCGAGGCCGAGCTGCAAGCGATGCTGGCGGGCGCACCAGTGGCGCTTTCCTCCGGCGCGCCAGCTTCAGGCGGCACCGCAGCCGGTGGCGCTGCCGCCGCGCACTGAATTGCATAAAAAAATACCAAGGATTTCCCAATGAATCGACGACATTTTTTCAACAGTGCGGCGCTCACAGCCGTCGCAGCGGCCTCGGTCAGCCGGGTCGCCATGGCCGCCCTGCCGGAGCCGGTCATCATGAGTGGGGCGGACACCGCGCCGCCGCTCGTCCCGTCCAGCGGCCGGCCCTACAACCCGGTCGTGACACTCAATGGCTGGACCTTGCCTTGGCGCATGAACAACGGCGTGAAGGAATTTCACCTGGTAGCCGAGCCGGTGGTGCGCGAGATGGCCCCGGGCTTCAAGGCCCACATGTGGGGCTACAACGGCCAGAGTCCCGGCCCCACGATTGAAGTGGTGGAAGGCGACCGGGTGCGCGTTTTCGTGACCAACAAGCTGCCCGAACACACCAGCGTGCACTGGCATGGCCAGCGCCTGCCCAGCGGCATGGACGGCGTAGCAGGCCTGAACCAGCCCGCCATTCCGGTGGGTAAAACCTTTGTCTATGAGTTTGTGGCCAGGCGCCCCGGCACCTTTATGTACCACCCGCATGCCGACGAAATGACGCAGATGGCGATGGGCATGATGGGATTCTGGGTGACCCACCCCAAAGGCAAGCACCCGCTGATTGAAGAGGTGGACCGCGACTTCGTGTTCCTGCTCAACGCCTACGACATTGACCCCGGCAGCGCCACGCCCAAGATCATGACCATGACGGACTTCAATCTGTGGTCATGGAACAGCCGGATTTTCCCGGGTATAGACACCCTCAACGTGCGCTTGGGCGACAAGGTGCGTATCCGCATTGGCAATCTCACCATGACCAACCACCCGATCCACCTGCATGGCCACGAGTTCAAGGTCACAGGCAGCGACGGCGGGCCGTGGCCCATGGCGGCACGCGCCCCCGAAGTCACCACCGATGTGGCCGTGGGCCAGATGCGGCAAATTGATTTTCTGGCCGACGAAGAAGGCGACTGGGCGTTTCATTGCCACAAGAGCCACCACACCATGAACGCCATGGGCCACGCCATCCCCACCACGATTGGCGTGGACCATCGCGGCCTCGTCAAAAAACTGCAAAAAGCCATGCCCGACTACATGATGATGGGCGAGCGCGGCATGGCCGACATGGGCGAGATGGAAATGCAGATCCCCGAAAACACCGCACCGATGATGACCGGCACCGGCCCTTACGGCGGCGTGGAAATGGGCGGCATGTTCAGCATCCTCAAGGTCCGAAAAAACCAAAAGCCTGGCGACTACAAGGACCCGGGCTGGTACAAGCAGCCGGCCGGCACCCAAGCCTATGAATGGACAGGCGCACTGCCCGACCCGGCGCGCATGAAGGCGACCAGCACGGCCCGGCCCGCTGCGGCAGGCCCAGGCGCTGAAGTCCAGATCCGAAAACCCATGGGCAACATGGCCCATTAACCCCATTAACCCCATTAACCCACTTCATTAACAACCGAGGAAAACTCTTGAAAAACACTATAAAATTTATAGCATCCTGCACCCTACTGGTAAGCGCTACTGGCCTTTTTGCCGCAGGAAATCACCACGGCGGGCACGATGCGCAGGCGATTGGCCAGCCCGGCATGCTGTCCAAGGCGACGCGCACCATCGAGGTCGACATGAGCGACACCATGCGCTTCACCCCCGCCAACATCAAGGCCAAACAGGGCGAGACGATCCGCTTTGTGGTGAAGAATTCGGGCCAGCTGAGCCACGAGTTTGTGCTGGGCACAGCGAAAGACCTGAAGGCGCATTACGAGGTGATGAAAAAGAACCCCGAGATGGAGCACGAGGACGACAACATGCTGACCGTCAAGCCCGGCGAGACGCACGAAATGCTGTGGCAGTTCACCCGGGCGGGCACGGTTGACTTTGCCTGCCTGCACCCGGGGCACTACGACGCAGGCATGAAGGGCTCGGTGGCTGTGGCCAGCGCCAAGCGCGCCG
>DAITMI010000164.1:0-3155 GCA_036835225.1 Rhodoferax sp.
CACCGACGTTACCGGCCAATACCGACAGTTACCAGCCATCGCAGGTCTTCGCGCGGTTGAGCCGCGATTCAGGCTTTCCGCTTCAAAGGCTGCCAGCCCGCAAACTTCGGGTAATGGCGCGCCACCACGGCGCCGTCGAAATCCCAGGCGATGCACTTGCCCAGGTGGTAAGGCGGCTCGGCGCTGCCGGACTCCGCGAGGCCGGCCTGTGCGCGCAGATGGCCGCGGTACACCGGCACCGTCTGGTAGGCGGCCGTGGCCATGTTGAACAGCATCTCGCGCAGGTGGGTGCAGCCGCGTATGCCGCCCAGCGCCTTTTCAATGGCCTGGCGCCAGCCCGGCCCCATGGTTGCGCCCACCATCAGCTGCATCGGGTCAATGCCCTGCTGGCATTCGTCAAACGGCGCGTGGTCACTGACGCTGGCAATTTCGCGAATCACCAGGCTGTCGTCCACCGTGGCGCGTATGGCCATGCCGTGAATCGGTGTGCCGGGCGCCACCTCGCGCTCCGAGCGGGCATGTGCATAGGTACGCACGTCGGTCATTTCAGCCTCGATGTCCCACAGGCCGTCCTCGCGCTGGTAGCCGCGGTAGACGACGGCGCGGGTGTGCAGGTGTTTTCGGGCTTGCGGTGCGGGCAGTGGCATGGGGTGGAAAGGGTCCAGGGCAAAAGAGACCATTTTCCCAGCAAGACGGACTCCGTGCCGCCCTGGCGCGCTGCCTATGGCAAATCAAGGCACCAAATCGGCCCCCAGCCCAATAGGGACGGGCACAAGCAGCTACGACTTTGATAGCGTTTACCCGGCGCATCGAGCGTGGCATCCATCATCTGTGTGCCTCCGTATTGCAGACAAGCCATATATTGCTAGAATGCAATATACATGGATGCCCAGTTGATTGCCCGAGCCAAAGAGGTCCGCAATGACGGCTCCATTGTTGAAGTGGTGGTGTGGCGCGTTCCCCGGGCGATTCACCCGTGTACGCATCCCTTCAAGTACCGGCTGTACTTTGGCGCCGGTGGCGTGTGCCGGGTGCGCTACGACAACGAGCAAGGCAAAGGGGATCACCGGCATGCGGGTGAATCCGAAGAGCCCTACCGCTTTGAATCGCTGGAACAACTGCTGGCTGATTTCCAGCGCGATGTAGAAAACTGGAGGACCTCCTCATGAAAGCCATCATTGAAATTGCCCCACGCGGTTCTGTATTCAAGGTCGCCGCGGCCCAGCTGAAGGCTGCAGAGTCAACGCCCGGCTACCTGGCCGACTACCACTTGAGCTTTGAGTCCGCCCGCGCCCTGTTCTCCGAGTTGACCCCCGCGCGCATCGACCTGCTCGAAGCCTTGCGCCAGTGCGGCCCCTGCTCTGTCTATGCCCTCGCGAAAAACACGGGGCGCAACTATTCCAACGTTCACACCGACGTGAACAAACTGGAGGAACACGGCCTCGTCAAGCGTGCCCCCGACGACACCGTGTTTGTGCCGTTTGAATCGGTGGAAATCCATCTGGCTTTGTTCCGGCACGCGGCCTGAGCGGCGTTAACAGCCCCCTTCCATCTTCCGCCATCCATGGGGGCATACCCGAAACGCTGGTCGATGCGGCATGGATCCCGGATCGGGGTCCGGGATCACAAATCAGGCTGCAGACCTTCTGCACAGTGCGCAGTCAGCTCTGTTTTCCATAGCAGACAGCGCTCAACCGGCGCATCAGTCCCAGGTCAGATTGTTGCAGGCCTCGCACTCCTGCTTGAAAACACCCATCCAGACCAGCAGCGCGTGGACCTTGCAGCCCACGCAAACGCCCAGGACGGCTTCCATCCACATGAAGCCCAGGCAGATCCAGACCAGCACCAGCGGAATCCAGCGCGGCATGAAGTTGGACGTTGTGGTCAAGAGGGCGTGGCCGGTCAGCCCATTGACCCAGCCGGCAAAAACCTCCGGATTGAAAAAGACCAGACAGCTCACGATCATCGTGGCACCGATCGACCAGGCAAAGCGTTTGGGCAGCAACGGCTTCCAGACGGGCTGGCTGCCTTTGGCCAGCAGGCTGCTGATGAAAATCGTGGGGGACAGCCGCGAGCTCCATACGAACATGCCCGCGATCATTTCAAACAGGGCATAAAACAGCACATAGGTCTGTTTCGAGTATTCAAAAGTGCGGCGGACCGCTTCGACGTTGTAGAGAATACGCCCGTCAAAATCGGTGTCGAAGGTGTCCTTGATGACATTGCCCGTGACCACCCAGTGCGATGAGAACAACACGTCATAAAGCGTCAAGCCCATGTAGAGCGGGATCACCAGCATCAGTCCGGCACGTATACGCACCGCCGTGTCGTTGATGAAGACACTTTGTTCGCCCGGGTCGCGGTACCAAAGCTTCTGGAAGACGTTTCCCAGACTCCTGAACGCATTCATCATGATCATCAATCCTTCATGGGTATTTATAACCGACATCTTATATAGTTTTTGTCCTTTTCAAGCATGGGCAAAACCGGGGCCGCAGATGCCAGCGCAGCCACTGGTTTGTCTGCCACAATCACACAAGGTACACGCCACATGTCTGCGCGGTACCCAGGAATCGCGACGCTGTTACTCGGCCGCTACAAGCGCAAAGGTGATGACCATGGCAAGGATTTCGATGTTTGCACTGAAGCCTGCATTCGACGCGATAACGGCGAGACGCCGCAGCCTCCTCTACGGCGCCGCCTTCGCGCCGGCCCTGTTGCTCGCCGGATGCGCCGTGGAAGTGGAGAACACGCAGGCTGCCCAGGAGGTCGCACGGCTCTCCAGGCCGCCCGGTTCGGTCTCCATCGGGTGGCGCGTCTTCCAGGACAGGTGCGCAAGCTGTCATGGCGCCGCTGCGACAGGCACGGCGAACGGACCCGACCTGTTGCCCAGGGTTCGGGAAATGGGCTCACGCCAGTTCGTGAGTCTCGTGCTCAAGCGCTACGACTGGAATCTCCCGGCGGCGCAAGCCGGCAGTGAGGGCGCAGCGCGGGAAGCCTTGATCGACGAGATCCTGGAGCGCAGAAGGAACTTCAAGCCCACGATGCCCGCGTGGGATGGCGAACCCATCGTGACCACCCATATCGTTGATCTCCATGCCTATCTCTCGGCGCGCGCGCAAGGCACGCAGGGCCCGGGTCGTCCGCTACCCTAG
>DAITMI010000165.1:0-3116 GCA_036835225.1 Rhodoferax sp.
AGGGCTAGAGGTCGATTTCATTGTGAAATCTTACGCGCTTCCTCGATCTGGTACTCGAAGTAGCGCTGAAAGCTGAACACAATGCTGCTCATCAGCACCGTGGTGCCAACCAGCAAGGCCAGCGCAATCGCGCCAATGGTGAACCAGTTGGTCTGGCCGGGCGTGGCATCCAGTGGTGCTGACGGGTTGAATCGGGCATTCCATTTTTCCGGCGTCATCAAGCCATAGACGATGGCGGTCAGGGCGCAACCGGCCATGGTAAAGCCCAGTAGTGGGATCAATATCCAGCTCCACAGATCGTCCAGTCCGTTCTGCTGCACCCGCTCAAGGCCATACAGGCCCAGGGCAGTGGGCAGCGGCAGCAGCCAGCCGAGCAGGTCACCCATGCCCTGCAAATAAAAACGATGCAGTCCCAAAGGACCGCCGATGAATGCCAGCCAGGCGGCGATAGTTTTGTTTTTCATGAGTACCGATTATTGCTGCGGGGCGCTGGTGTCGCCCAAGCCCAGGGCTTTGTCCATCATGACCACGTCCCGCCATTGATCAAATTTCCAGCCACAGGATTTGAGAACTCCCACCATGGAAAACCCAACGGAGCGGTGCACACCGATAGAGCCGGTATTGGCCGAGTCGCCAATCACCGCGATCAATTTTCGCACGCCCGCTTTTTCAGCCTGAACCATGAGTTCCGTCAACAGCGCGCGACCGATGCCTTGGCCTTGCGCGTCAGGCGCCAGGTAGATCGAGTCTTCCGCCGAGAAGCGATAGGCCGGGCGTGGCTTGAACCAGTTGCAGTAAGCAAAGCCCAGCACCGACTTCCCGTCAACGGCCACCAGATACGGAAGACCTTTGGCCAGCACGTCCGCACGCCGGTCTGCCATCTCGCTTTGCGAGGGGGGGGCAAGCTCAAAAGTACCGGTTCCATGAAGGACATGATGGGCATAAATGGCGGTAATCGCCGGTATATCTTCGGGTTGGCTGGGGCGAATAATGGGCATAAAAATTGGAAACGTTATAATTGAAGGTTGTTCAGTGTGTCGCTGGCCGGGTGGCCATGTCGCGTGTCTCAAGCGCTGGATTAAACGTTAAATTAAATGGCGGAAATAAAGTTTCGCCAGCCAAAGGATAAATCATGGTCGTCATTCGTCTCGCTCGTGGCGGTGCAAAAGCACGCCCGTTCTTCAATATTGTTGTTGCTGACAAACGCACCCGTCGTGACGGCCGTTTCATTGAGCGCATCGGTTTCTACAACCCGATTGCGACTGCCAGTGAAGAAAGCATCCGCATTGCCCAGGACCGTCTGACCTACTGGAAAGGCGTCGGCGCCCAGGCATCTCCCACGGTGGAGCGCCTGATCAATCAAGCTGCCAAAAAAGCAGCCTGACGTTTTATGGCCCCCACGCTTGCCGCTTCGCGTGCTGCGCTGCCCTCCAAGGGGCTGCAGTCGCCTTGGGGCGGCCTGGCGGCGCTTGATTTGTGATGCTGCCCGGTCTTGAAGCCGCCGACCTGCCGGCGGATGCTATCGAAGTCGGGCGCATCGCCGATGCCTGGGGCATCAAAGGCTGGTTCAAAGTCCTGCCGCACAGCGCCGATCCCGAGGCGCTTTTTTCTTCCAAACGCTGGTTTCTGATGCCGTCTGAGCGGGGTGCAAAAACCTTTGCCGGCGTCGCACAACTGGCCATCATCGAAGCCAAGATTCACTCCAATACGGTCGTCGCCTCGGCGCGTGAGGTGAATGATCGCACGGCGGCCGAAGCCTTGCGCGGGGCCCGTATTTTCATCTCCCGCTCTAGTTTTCCAACGGCTGAAAAAGATGAATATTATTGGGTTGACTTGATTGGCTTGAACGTCGTCAATCGCGAGGGCGTGGTGCTGGGGACGGTCAAGGAATTGCTCTCGACCGGGGCACAAACCGTGCTGATGATGGAGTACCAACAGGATGGTAAGACGCACGAGCGGATGATCCCGTTTGTGTCGGTCTATGTTGACGATGTTGATTTGCCCGGCCGGCGTATTCTGGTGGACTGGCAACCCGATTTTTGAGCCTTGCCTCATGCGGTTCGACATCGTCACGCTTTTCCCCGAATTGTTTGCGCCGCTGCTGACCAGCGGCATCACGCGTCGTGCCTTTGAATCAGGTCAGGTCGATGTCCGATTAGCCAACCCGCGCGATTTTGCGGCAGGAAATTACAGGCGGGTCGATGATCGCCCCTTTGGTGGCGGTCCGGGCATGGTCATGATGGCCGAGCCCCTGGATCAATGCCTGAAAAGCATCCGGGCACAGCGCACTGACGACGCCCCCGTCGTGCTTTTTTCGCCGGCGGGCAAGGCGCTCAACCATGCCATGGTGGCGCGCTGGGCCGACAGCCAGGGTGCCATCCTGGTTTGTGGCCGCTACGAGGGGCTTGACCAGCGTTTTATCGACGAACATGTCACGGAACAGATCAGCCTGGGTGACTTTGTGCTGTCGGGTGGCGAAATTGCTGCCATGGCCTTGCTGGATGCCGTGGCTCGCCTGCAGCCGGGTGTGTTGAACACGGCCGACAGCCACCAGCAGGACAGTTTTAATCCCACACTGGATGGCTTGCTGGATTGCCCGCACTACACCCGTCCGGAAAACTGGGCGGGTCGGGTGGTGCCGGAGGTGCTGCTGTCGGGTCACCATGTTCAGATCGAGCGCTGGCGGCGCGAGCAGCGGCTGGCGATCACCGTCCGCCTGCGGCCGGAACTGATCGACCAGGCAAGACAGGACGGGCGCTTGAGCCCTGCGGACGAAGCCTTTCTCGCCAAGCACGCCTGACCGCCAGTTTATGATCCGCCGTGGGATCTGGTTATAATCATGGGCTTACCGATCCTCTGGCCGGCCGCTTTGCAGTATTTATAGTGAAGCTTTGCGTCAATCCCGACGCTGGCGCTGCCAAGATCATTTGAGAAAATTATGAATCTGATTCAAATCCTTGAGCAGGAAGAAATTGCTCGTCTCGGGAAAACCATTCCCGAATTCTCTCCCGGTGACACCATTATTGTGAGTGTCAACGTGGTTGAAGGTACGCGCAAGCGCGTGCAGGCCTATGAAGGCGTTGTGATTGCCAAGCGCAATCGCGGCCTCAACAGCG
>DAITMI010000166.1:0-3059 GCA_036835225.1 Rhodoferax sp.
GTGACCGATAAATGAAACTGCCGGGCGGGGCCCTTCGGGGTCTTGGTTCGGCCTGTTGGCAAGGCGGTCACACCTCCCACGGAGTGAGACCGTTCTGCTTCCCGCAAAACCGGCAAGACGTTAATTGCCGGTTTTGCAGGATGTAGAGAAAGACAAATACGGTGCCAGCACTTGCCACCGAAAAGTTGATAACTTATTGAACTGCACTCAAGTTCAATAGATAACTATCAGCGACGAAGACGCGCAACCAATGCCGCAGTCACCAGAACCAATCCCAATATCACCGCGTTGGAAACCAATCCAGCAAGAATGGCATCGCTGACAGTTGCTGTACCACTTGGCATGGTGGTGGGCAGAATCACGGCAACGAACAGCACGCCCATGACCAAGGGCAAAGCGCGCCCGGTTACAGCCGATGTTCTGAGCATCGTAATCACAAGAGCGATCATGAGGCCGATGCGAAACGGGTCGCTTAGTTGCGAAAGCACAAGATCGATCACGGTGAAACTCCTTTGAATTCTGTATTTGAATAGTTCTGAACGAGTGTAAGCGCTCAATCGCTGCGCAAGCCTGAGCTGCCGGGAAGGCGTTAACTTGCAAATCGGTATTTTTTGTACGCTGCACGCGGCGCTTCAGCTGATTTGCGGCAATGCCATTTTTTACCCAATGTCTGCGTAAGGCCATGGTCAGTACTGATTGACAAAATCTTTTTGTGTGGCAAGCCGCATCTCCTGCCATTTCAACAACAAACCAAGCAAAGGGGACCCTCCATGAGTGATCCTGTGGTCGACAAAATCCAAACGCATCCGAAGTACCTTGAACTCCGGAAAAAGCGCAACAGCTTTGGCTAGGCCCTCACCATCTTGATGATGGTGGTGTATTACGGCTATATCGCCCTGATCGCTTTCAACAAGCCTTTTCTGGCGCAACCCCTGGGGGCGGGCGTGACATCGGTGGGCGTTCCGATTGGCATGGGCGTGATCATCTTCACCATTGTCTTTACGGCCATTTACGTGCGCCGGGCCAACAGCGAATTTGACGACCTGACCACTGCTATCCTGAAAAACGTCTCCAAATGAGCCAACTTAAAACAATTCTCTTGGCGCTGACTTCCATGCTGGTCGCTGGCACGGCCCTGGCCGCCGGTGCCGACTTGGGACAAGTTGAAAAACAACCCACCAACTGGGTGGCGATCAGCATGTTTGCCGGCTTTGTGAGCATGACCCTGTTCATTACCAAATGGGCAGCGGCCAAGACCAAATCGGCTGCTGACTTCTACACCGGTGGTGGTGGCATCACCGGCTTTCAAAACGGTCTGGCAATTGCAGGCGACTACATGTCGGCTGCCTCCTTTCTGGGTATTTCTGCAGCCGTGATGGCCTCGGGCTATGACGGCCTGATCTACTCCATCGGCTTTCTGGTGGGCTGGCCTGTCATCACATTCCTGATGGCGGAGCGCTTGCGCAACCTCGGCAAGTTCACGTTTGCCGACGTCGCTGGTTACCGTTTTCAGCAAAAACCCATCCGCATTTTTGCGGCCTCCGGCACCTTGGTGGTGGTGGCGTTCTACCTGATCGCCCAGATGGTGGGCGCAGGGGCGCTGATCAAACTGCTATTTGGCCTGGACTACTGGCTGGCCGTGGTGATTGTGGGTGCACTCATGATGTTACGTGCTGTTTGGCGGCATGACAGCGACCACTTGGGTGCAGATCATCAAGGCTGTGTTGCTCCTGTCGGGCGTCACCTTCATGGCCTTCATGGTGATGTCCAACTACGGCTTCAGCTTTGAAGCGCTGTTTGCCAAAGGTATTGAAGTCAAAACGCAATTGGCGATCAACGGTGGCAAAACGCAGGTGGATGCTGCAGCGATTGGCCTGGCCATCATGGGACCCGGCGGCTTCATCAAGGACCCGATCTCTGCCATCTCCTTCGGTATGGCGCTGATGTTCGGCACGGCGGGTTTGCCGCACATTTTGATGCGCTTCTTCACGGTTCCCGATGCCAAGCAAGCACGTAAATCCGTGCTCTGGGCAACCACCTGGATTGGCTACTTCTATGTGCTGATTTTCATCATCGGCTTTGGCGCGATCACCCTGGTGTTGACGAACCCTGAATATGCGGATACCGCCAAGGGCATCATCAAGGGCGGCGGCGGCTCGGCCAACATGGCTGCGGTGCTGGTCGCCAAAGCGGTGGGCGGCAATGTGTTCTTCGGCTTTATCTCGGCGGTGGCGTTTGCCACGATTCTGGCCGTGGTGGCGGGTTTGACCTTGTCGGGTGCCTCGGCGGTGTCGCATGACATCTACGCCACGGTGATCAAAAAGGGCAACGCCGACAGCGCATCCGAACTCAAAGTGTCCCGCATCACCACCCTGGTGCTGGGCGTGATTGCGGTGGCACTCGGCATTGCGTTCGAGAAGCAAAACATTGCGTTCATGGTGTCGCTGGCCTTCGCCATTGCCGCTTCGGCCAACTTCCCTGTGTTGTTCATGTCGGTGCTCTGGAAAGACTGCACCACCCGGGGCGCGGTGATCGGTGGATTCCTGGGGCTGATCTCCTCCGTGGGCCTGACCATCGTGTCACCCTCGGTCTGGGAAGCCACCTTGGGTTACCCCAAAGGCTCGGCGCTGTTCCCTTACACCTCACCCGCGTTGTTCTCGATGACGATTGGCTTTGTGGGCATCTGGTTGTTCTCGATTCTGGATCGCAGCCCCAATGCCGCCAAAGAACGTGCGGCCTTCCCTGCGCAGCAAGTGCGCTCGGAAACCGGCTATGGCGCCTCAGGGGCCTCCGGCCACTAAAGCGGACCCCGCGCGCGGACGAACGAGTCCGCGTGCAACACCATCAACCGGGCCGGGTGCCCGGTTTTTTTACGTCCTGAATCCGGGCCGAACGGTTGAACTCACGCCACAGTGTCCAGATGAAACCGGTGCCTCAGAAAGACCTTGAATTGTTTGATGATGCCAAGCGTATCCTTGAGCAAGTCACGGTCCAGGCTGCTGAGCCGAGGCATGCTGATGGCACTGGTGACCGGCTTGCCCATCGCCAGCTCGGCCAAC
>DAITMI010000167.1:0-2901 GCA_036835225.1 Rhodoferax sp.
CGTGAAGGTGGCAAGACGGTCGGTGCCGGTGTGGTTGCCAAGATCATTGCGTAAGTTTAAGTAGGGGCGTAGCTCAATTGGCAGAGCGTCGGTCTCCAAAACCGAAGGTTGATGGTTCGATTCCTTCCGCCCCTGCCACCTGATTCAGTGAAAAAGGTGGATTTCAGGCCCGCTATGAGAATAGCGGGCTTCAGCGTCTAAAGAGACAGCTGGGTTTGATTTGACGTAGAAAAAGCGCGAGATAGAGAAAAATGGCCACCTCACAAGTTCAAACTGTCAGTACCGGAGCCGATAAGGCCAAGCTTGCTGCTGCAGCGGCGTTGGTTGTTGCGGCGTTGGCAGCCTTTTATTTGTTGGGCAAACAGGGGGCGCTTGTTCAGTGGAGTGCTTTGCTACTGGGCCTGGCTGCAGCGGTTGTGGTGTTTTTCACCGCTGAGCCCGGCAAGGCGCTTTATGCCTTCGGCCGGGATGCTTGGCGCGAGGTTAAAAAAGTCGTCTGGCCGGCGCGCAAAGAAGCAATCCAGATGACGGCCTACGTGTTTGTTTTTGTGCTGGTGATGGCCTTGTTTCTCTGGCTGACTGACAAGACGCTTGAGTGGCTGTTTTATGACTTGATTCTGGGGTGGAAAAAATAATGAATGATGTTGTAGAAACCCCGTCAACCGACACGCCGGCGGCAGCGCAGGTTCTGGCGACGGCGCCGACCAATCCGGATCTGCGTTGGTATGTGGTTCATGCTTATTCGGGCATGGAAAAAGCCGTCGAGCGGAACATTATCGAGCGCATCACCCGCGCCGGTATGCAGGATAAATTTGGGCGCATTCTGGTCCCCATGGAAGAAGTGGTTGAGATCAAGAACGGCCAGAAAAAAACCACGGAACGCAAGTTCTTTCCGGGTTACGTGCTAGTCGAAATGGTCATGGACGATGACACTTGGCACTTGGTCAAGCACACCAACAAGGTGACCGGTTTTGTGGGTGGCGCCAAGAATCGGCCCGCTCCCATTTCTGAGGCCGAGGTCCTGAAGATCGTCAACCAGATGCAGGAAGGCACCGAGAAGCCGCGACACAAAGTCGAATTTGTCGTGGGTGAGTTTGTGCGGATCAAGGAAGGACCTTTCACCGATTTCAATGGCTCGGTGGAAGACGTTAACTACGAAAAGAGCAAGGTCCGCGTGGCGGTCACGATTTTCGGCCGCTCCACACCGGTAGAGCTTGAGTTTTCGCAGATTGAGAAAACCTGACGCAGGGATATGCGGGATAGAGCGGGATTTGCGCGGCAAATTGGCTCTGTCCTCAACTAAGTTGAAGATTTCGCACTATTCGACTCGGTGCGAATGTTGTTAGTGAGTCGTTAACCCCGGGGAGCCAGGGCCTGCAAATTTAACAGCACGGTCAGGGCGTTATTACCCGCAAGGAGAAAAGCATGGCGAAAAAAATCGTCGGTTTTGTCAAACTGCAAGTACCAGCAGGCAAGGCCAATCCATCACCCCCCATCGGCCCAGCGTTGGGTCAGCGCGGCTTGAACATCATGGAGTTCTGCAAGGCGTTCAACGCCCAGACCCAAGGGATCGAGCCCGGTCTGCCGCTGCCCGTGGTGATCACCGCCTTCGCGGACAAGAGCTTTACTTTCGTCATCAAATCGCCACCATCGTCGATTTTGATCAAGAAGGCTGTGAAGATTGACAAAGGCTCGGCGACACCGCACACCGTCAAGGTCGGCAAGATCACGCGCGCCCAGCTCGAAGAGATCGCCAAAACCAAGATGAAAGACTTGACCGCTGCCGACATGGACGCAGCTGTACGTACCATCGCCGGCTCTGCCCGTTCGATGGGCGTGAATGTGGAGGGTGTTTAAATGACCCAGCTCACCAAAAAACAAAAATCCTTCCAGGGCAAGATTGACAGCAACAAGCTGTATCCCCTGGCCGATGCCCTGGGTCTCGTCAAAGAGTGTGCCAATGCCAAATTCGATGAATCCATCGACGTGGCCGTGCAGCTCGGGATTGATGCCAAGAAATCGGATCAGGTTGTGCGCGGCGCCGTGGTGCTGCCGAATGGCACCGGCAAGACCAAGCGTGTCGCCGTGTTTGCCCAGGGTGCCAAGGCTGAAGAAGCCAAGGCCGCTGGCGCCGATATTGTCGGCATGGACGATCTGGCCGCCATGATCAAGGCCGGCGATATGCCCTTTGACATCGTGATTGCCGCGCCTGATGCCATGCGCGTCGTCGGTACTTTGGGTCAGATTTTGGGCCCACGCGGTTTGATGCCTAACCCCAAGGTGGGTACCGTCACGCCCGACGTGGCAACGGCTGTGAAGAACGCCAAGGCTGGACAGGTGCAGTTTCGTGTTGACAAAGCCGGCATTGTTCACTCCACGATCGGCCGTCGTTCGTTCGACACCGACAAGCTGCAAGGCAATCTGGCGGCGCTGGTGGAGGCCTTGACCAAAGCCAAGCCCGCGACCAGCAAGGGTGTTTATTTGAGAAAAGTGGCAGTTTCGTCAACGATGGGTGTGGGTGTCCGCGTGGACCTGCAAACCATCGCGGCGTAATTGCAAAAATTCGGGTCACTTGAAAGGGTGACCTGATGTGGTGGGCTGTTCATGCTGCGAGGTGTGGCCAGGTCATCCAAGACCGTTGGTGTGCAAGCCGCAGGAATGCGGCGAGGCACTTAATCAGTGAGCCGTGGGTTCGCCCATGACTTGAGCCAACGCAGATGGCGATCCCGCTGCAGATGGAATTCGTTTCCGAAACAGTTGGTCGCTGCAATGTGGCGTGCTTGGAGGCAATTTGCTGACAGGCACATTTTGAAGGAGTAGACCTTGAGTCTTAATCGCAGTGAGAAAGAAGCGGTCATCAGTGATGTGACTGGCCTCGCCGCAAAAGCTCAAACGCTCGTG
>DAITMI010000168.1:0-2831 GCA_036835225.1 Rhodoferax sp.
CCGACACAAGGATTTTCAATCCTCTGCTCTACCGACTGAGCTACCGGGCCTGAGCGGCAAATTATAGCAGCATCTCTGCTCGCTATCGACGAGCCACAAGTCAAGCCGCGCTGCGCTTGCCCCGCGTCAAGTCAACCCCTAATTGTTTCAACTTGCGATAAAGGTGGGTTCTCTCCAGCCCTGTTTTCTCCGCCACCCGCGTCATGGAGCCATTTTCTTTAGCGAGGTGGTATTCAAAGTACGCCTTTTCAAATTCGTCGCGGGACTCCCGCAACGGTTTGTCCAGCATGAAGCTTTGTTGGGATTGAGGCCCCGCTTCTACCGCCACCGCCCCTGATGGCCCGAGCATTGCGGCGACCTCCACCACCTGCAGGCTGGCCGCCGCCATGAGCGGCGTCGCTGGCTTGCGAAGCGCGCCACGCGCGAGCCCCTGCTCCACCGCTTTGAGCAGCTTTTGCAGGGTAATCGGTTTCTCCAGGAAGGCCAGCGCACCAATCCTGGTGGCCTCCACGGCAGTATCAATGGTCGCATGCCCGCTCATCATGATGACGGGCATGGTGAGCGCTCCCGTCGATGACCATTCCTTGAGAAGCGTCACGCCATCGGTGTCCGGCATCCAGATATCCAGCAGTACCAGATCAGGCTGGTCACGCAAGCGGGCAGCACGGGCTTGCGCAGCGTTTTCCGCTACTTCGACGTTATGCCCCTCGTCGTTCAGAATTTCCCACAACAGGTCACGGATGCCGAGCTCGTCGTCAACCACCAATATGTTTGCCATGATTTAGCGCGTTCCCTGGGTATGCTTATATCGACCGGCTAACCCGGCATGACATTCTCTATGGCGAATGATAACGACACTTGCGCGCCCAGCACTTTACCGTCTACGACCCGGTTGGCAATATCCACCCGGGTGCCATGCTCGTCGGCAATTTTCTTCACGACAGCCAAGCCCAGGCCGGTGCCCTTGGCTTTGGTGGTGACGTAAGGTTCAAATGCGCGTTTGAGGATGTGCTCCGGAAAACCTGTGCCGCAGTCAAGCACGCTGAGGCGAACTCGCCCGGCACTCTCAAGCCACTGGGTTTTGATGGTGACAGGGTGCCCGGCGTCAGCATTGCCAGCAGACTCCGACGCGTCCTGCGCGTTTTGAAGCAGGTTGTGCAACACCTGCCGCAACTGTTGGGCATCTCCCAGCACCCTTGGGCTGCGTGGGTCAAGTTCCATCTGCATCGGCACGGGCGTGGTTTCGCTGGCATACAGCTGCAATACTTCCGACACCAGGGCATTCAAGTCAACCGGCCTCAACTCAGCCGCAGGCAGCCGGGCGTAGTCCCGAAATTCATTCACAAGCCGCTTCATGGCGTCCACCTGATCGACGATGGTTTTGACTGACTTGGTGAGGATGGCCTGCTCTGGCGGGGCCACCTTGCCCGACAGCTTCATCTCCAGCCGTTCGGCGGACAGCTGGATGGGGGTCAACGGATTCTTGATCTCGTGCGCCAGCCGTCGGGCCACTTCACCCCACGCCTGGGCACGTTGTGCGGACACAATCTCAGAGATGTCATCAAAAACCAAAAGTCGGGAAAATCCCGGTAGTTCAGCGCCGCGTGCTACCAAAATAATAGCGTCATTCGCCTGCCGGCCAGTCAGCGCGGCGGCAGCATTGCCCAGCTCAAAGGACTGCTGCCAGTGATCAAGGCCATGCTCGCTGCGGGCACCCAGAAACGAGTCAAACTGGGCTTGCACTTTTTCGCCAAACGTTTGCAGGCCCTCGATGTCTGACAGGCGACGGCCCTCGTAGGCCGCCAGCGGCACCCGCAGGATGCGCGTCGCGCCCGGATTGGAGGACTGAATGACGCCTTGCGCATCGAGCACCATGACCCCCGCCGTCAGGTTGTCGAGAATCGTCTGCAAATTGGCCCGTGCCGCATTCACCTGCTCCATGCTGGATTCCACTGCCTGCCGGGCATCGGCCAGTTGTTGCGTCATGTCGGCAAACGACCGGGTCAAACCATCCAGTTCATCCCGGCCCTGCAGCGATGCTTTCGGCGTCAAATCACCCGCAGCCACTTGGCTCACGCCGGCGGCCAGCAACAGCAAGGGGCGCGCAATCTGGTTGCCCAGTACCACCGCCAACAAAACGGCACCAAACACCGCCAGAAACAGACTGAGCGTCAAGGTTCCGATGTACATGCGGCGAAGCCCCTCCCGTGCCAGCGCCCGCTCCTGGTACTCACGGTTGGCTTCCGTGACCGCCAGCGCGTTATCAACCAGCGTTGACGGCAATGTTTGCGACACCAGCAGAAAACGCGGCTCCCCCAGCAAACCCAAACTGCTGCTGGAGACCAGAACCAACGCCTTGATGCGGACGTTCGCCGTGACGCCCGGGACCGCATCATCCAGGCCCTCGATCCAGGTGACGGACCTCTGAACGCGCGCGTTGCGGAACTGCTGTTGGCTTGGGCGTTCTGGATTAAGCTGGTAGCGGGACTGCCCCGCGACGGCAATCAACTGCCCCGAGGCGCCCCAGAGCATCAGATCACTCGCACCCAGCTGCTCGCGGGAGCGCTCCAGTGGCAAAGCGGCGCTGACATCCGGCGTGTCTGCCAGCTGGACCGCTGAAGTTCGCGCCTTGCTGGCCAATTCGTTGGACAGGGTTTCCAGCGTGACACGGCCGAGATTGAGGCCAGCCTCCAGCGCGCCTTCCACCTTGACGTCGAACCAGCTCTCAATGGAGCGCGACACGAATTGGTACGACACCACATAAATCAGGACGCCCGGGGCAAACCCGGCCAACGCAAAGATCGCGGCCAGTTTGACCAGCAGACGGCTGC
>DAITMI010000169.1:0-2827 GCA_036835225.1 Rhodoferax sp.
TCCTTTGGAACGGGCAAATACCTGGAAACACCGGACACCACCGTGCCATCGAGCGTGACGAATACGTTTTACACGCTTCTCGACAATGGCCAGGCGATCAGCGGCAGGTCACAATTGCAGCAGGGAACGGTATCCACTATCAGCGGCACTGTGACGGTTCCCGCTTTTGTGTACGGCATGCCTCCTGCCACCGGAACCTCCGCCTTGAGAATGGGCTGGTATCTCGATTTCAACAAAAGTATTGGCGAACGACAGATCAGCGACATCACAGCCGAATTTGGACAGCTGTTTTTCGGCTCGCTGTTCCCGACCGAAGGCTCGTGTGGAGAAGGAGGTGGGCGGTTTTATGCGGTGAACGCACTCACGGGTAACGGTACGTCCGAACTGTCCCAAGTGGGCATATTGGCCGCGCCCCTGGTTCTGGAAATTGGCAGCACCGCCCTGACCAACAGCGACACGGCCGGCCAGCGAACCGCTACCCGGCGAATAGCTATCATCACGCAAGGCTCCAAAGGGTTGAAGGTTGCGGCTACCAGTGGAGGCGGTCTCTCCTATAACGAGCAGGTAGGACGCCTCAGCTGGCGCCAGATCAACAACTACCGTGAAAACAAGAATAACTAACCTTGGGAATGATCATGCAAAAAAGTCTACCCATCAAACGGAGCGCCCAGTTGGGCTTCACACTGATTGAACTGATGATCACCGTCGCCATTGTCGGAATTCTGGCGGCAGTGGCCTACCCCGCCTATACGGACTCCGTCCGCAAAGGCAAGCGGGCCGAAGCACGGACGGCGCTGATGAACCTTCTGCAGCAGCAGGAACGCTACCTGACCCAAATGAATACCTATGAAACCTTTGCGGCAGGCACGCCCGGCGCCCTGCCGTTCAAGGCCTATTCCTCATCTGATAGCACCCAGGCGAAAAGCAGTCACTTGCTCGGCGCAAGGCTTTGCCAGGCGGTCAGCGGCGTGATCCCAACCAAACGTGACTGCATCGAGGTTTTCGCGGAACCGCAGGCAGGTGTTTTTTCTGACCCCCAAGTGACCTCGATGGCCATAGACACGCAAGGCCGTCGAACTTGCACCGGCACAAACACCGAACGCTGCTGGAAATAAGGCCACGCCATGTCTCGAAACAACCGCACCGAACACCGTCTGGGCGCCCTTTTCTTCCCCCGCCAAACGGGCTTTACGCTGATCGAGTTGATGGTGACGGTTGCACTGGGAACAACCCTGATGATGGTCGCCGTACCGAGTTTTGTGCAGTTTCAGAGAAATGCACAACTGTCGGACGCCGTCAGCAATTTCATCTCTGCAGCCAATACGGCAAGAGCCAATGCAATGAAGCAGGGGCTCAATACCTATCTTGTTCCCGCGACAGGAACAAACTGGAGTTCCGGCTGGATGGTGTTTGCAGACTCAAACTGGAATCAGGTCTATAACGAGGGAGTCGATGAGGTAATACTCCGCCATGAGGCATTGAGTACCGATATCACTGTCACCACGCCAGGGGCCAGTAGTTTTACAAGCGGTTATTTGCTGTTTAACGGAAGTGGTTACCCACGCCTGAAAAGTGGCGCCTTCGGCGGGGGAACGATGGTGATGGCGAACACCTCGCCACGCTCAAGTTCCATCATCGTTGATCCAGCCGGCCGGGTGCGATCCTGCAAGACAGGAACAACAGGCTGTTCGTAGTTCACCGCAATACGGCCCTTGTGACTGAACAACCGCAGGTGCTCATGCAGAGCACCCTTGAATCTGCTGAATTGGCGTTGCGCCTTTGCAGTCCCAACCCGCGTGTGGGCTGCGTCATCACAGACGGCCGCGGCAAGGTATTGGGCGCAGGCCACACGCAACGTGCCGGCAGCCCCCATGCCGAGGTCATGGCCCTGCGGGATGCCATGGCCCGCGGCCATTCGGTTGCCGGTGCCACCGCCTACGTCACCCTCGAGCCCTGCTCCCACCACGGGCGCACCGGGCCCTGCTGCGACGCCCTCATTGCCGCCGGCATCAAAAAGGTGGTCGCATCGATTGCCGACCCCAATCCCCTGGTGTCCGGCCAGGGCTTTGCGCGCTTGCGGGCCGCGGGCATTGAGGTGGAGGTCGGCCCGGGCGCTCAAGAGTCGCGTGAGCTGAACATCGGTTTTTTCAGCCGCATGATCCGCAAGACGCCCTGGGTGCGGATGAAGGTGGCAGCCTCGCTTGACGGCAAGACGGCGCTGGACAATGGCAAAAGCCAGTGGATCACCGCCGACGCGGCTCGAACCGATGGTCATGCGTGGCGCGCGCGCTCCTGCGCCGTGCTCACCGGCATCGGCACCGTGCTTGAAGACAACCCGCGCCTTGATGTGCGGCTGGTCGACACGCCGCGCCAGCCGCATCTGGTGGTGGTGGACAGCCGGCTGGAGACGCCGCTGGATGCTCATCTTTTCATAGCTGGCCGCGCGCTGTACATCTACGCTGCCGAGCAAAATGATGCCAAAAAAGCAGCCCTTGAAGCGCGCGGTGCGACCGTCGTTTATCTGCCGAGCAAGGGCGGCAAGGTGGATCTGGCGGCCATGCTGCGCGACTTGGCGGTGCGCGAAGTCAACGAAGTCCACGTTGAGGCCGGGCACAAGCTCAACGGGTCGCTGATCCGTGAAGGTCTGGTTGATGAGTTTCTGGTCTACCTGGCCCCCAAGCTGATAGGCCAGGGCAGCGGCATAGCCAGTTTCGGGCCAATCACCGAGCTGTCGCAGGCGCTGGACCTCGAGTTTCGCTCGACCGACCGACTGGGCCCCGATCTGCGTATCGTGGCCAGAGTCAGGGGACGCGACCTCTTTTAGCCC
>DAITMI010000170.1:0-2719 GCA_036835225.1 Rhodoferax sp.
CGCCGAACCATGCCTATGAAGCGATGGAGTGCATTGGCGGCAGTGGCGTGATGGAAGACAGCATGATGCCGCGCCTGTACCGGGAAGCACCGGTCAACGCGATCTGGGAGGGCAGTGGCAACGTGCAGTGCCTGGACGTGTTGCGCGCCCTGTCGAAAACACCGGCGGTGGTCGAGGCTTTTTTTAGCGAAGTCAGCCAGGCGCAGGGCAGCCATGCGGCGCTGGACCAGTTTGTAGCCGACCTCGCCAAAGATCTGAAAGATGTGCAGGATTTCGAATACCGAGCCCGTGAGATTGTCGATCGCATGGCGCTGGCCTTGCAGGCATCCCTGCTGGTGCGCCATGCCCCAGCCTTCGTCAGCGATGCCTTCTGCCATTCGCGTTTGGCGCGACTTGGCCACCACAACTACGGCACGCTGCCGCGCGGCCTGGACACCGCCTCCATCATTGCCCGCGCTACCCCGCAGAGCGTTAACAGTTGAATCGATAAATACCAGAGCCACAAAGCAAAACACCCACATAAAGTGGGTGTTTTGCTATCAGCATTTTCTGCTGACTTGTTGGTTGCGCGAGTAGGATTTGAACCTACGACCTTTGGGTTATGAGCCCAACGAGCTACCAGGCTGCTCCATCGCGCGGTATGTTTAAATTATAACCTATTATGCCTTGGCTGTTTCATCAGCCGGCACTTCAATTACTGCAGCACGATCAACCAATTCAACCAAAGCCATGGGTGCATTGTCGCCAACACGGAAACCCATTTTCAGGATACGTGTATAGCCACCGGGACGGGCCTTGAAACGCGGACCCAAGTCGTTGAACAACTTGACCACGCTGTCGCGATCACGCAGACGGTCAAATGCCAGACGGCGATTGGCCACGGTCGCCTCTTTGGCCAAAGTGATCATGGGCTCAATGACGCGACGCAGTTCCTTGGCTTTAGGAACCGTGGTTTTAATGACTTCATGCTCGATGAGCGAGTTCATCATGTTGCGCAGCATCGCCAAGCGATGTGAGCTGGTGCGATTAAGTTTACGTAGTCCGTGTCCGTGACGCATGGTGCTTTCCTTGAGTTATATAACAAGCAGCCGTATCAGGTACTGCCCGTGGCACTGAGTCCGTGTTCAGGACCCAAAAAATCAACGCTTTTCGAGCGCGGCTGGAGGCCAACTTTCGAGCTTCATGCCCAAAGTCAGACCACGGGAAGCCAGCACTTCCTTGATTTCATTAAGCGACTTGCGGCCCAGATTGGGAGTCTTCAACAACTCGTTTTCCGTGCGCTGAATCAAATCGCCAATGTAGTAAATATTTTCCGCTTTCAAGCAGTTGGCTGAGCGAACGGTCAGCTCCAGCTCATCCACGGGGCGCAGCAGAATGGGGTCAAACTGCGTGCCACCACGTGGCGCCGGCGTATCAAATGCCGCCAACTCACTGCCTTCCAACTGCGCAAAAACCGCCAGTTGCTCAACAAGAATTTTAGCGGACGCGCGAACCGCGTCTTCGGCTGAAATAGCGCCATTGGTTTCAATATCCACCACCAGCTTATCCAGATCGGTACGCTGCTCCACCCGCGCACTCTCAACGGTGTAGCTGACGCGTTTCACCGGTGAGAAAGAGGCATCCAGGACAATGCGACCAATCGACTTGGTGGGCTCATCAGCATGCCGGCGCATCGTACCCGGAACATAACCGCGACCCTTTTCAACCTTGATCTGCATATCCAGCTTGCCGCCTTGCGACAGGTGCGCGATCACGTGATCCGGATTGATGATCTCGACATCATGGGGGGTCTGAATATCACTCGCGGTAACCACACCTTCACCGTCTTTACGCAGGCTCAGTGTCACCTCGTCCCGGTTGTGAAGCTTAAACACAACACCTTTGAGATTGAGCAAAATGTTGACGACATCTTCCTGCACGCCGTCAATGGACGAGTACTCGTGCAACACCCCGGCAATCGTGACTTCAGTCGCAGCATAGCCGGGCATCGAGGACAACAGCACCCGACGCAATGCATTGCCAAGCGTATGGCCGTAGCCACGCTCAAACGGTTCAAGCGCGACCTTGGCCCGGTTGGCGCCCAACTGCTCGACATTAATGGCTTTAGGTTTCAATAGACTATTTTGCATGCAGACTTCCTCTCAATACCCCCAGCTCGTTACACCGGTAAGGCTGGCGAAGCACCTGAGACGCAGTGCCCCGCACCTCAGGAACGATTTCGAATGAAAAACGTGTTGAACCGCTATTAACGCGAATACAACTCAACGATCAACGATTCATTGACGTCGGCGGCAAACTGATCACGATCAGGAGCCGATTTGAATGTGCCTTCGGCCTTCTCAAGATTCACGTCAACCCAAGCAGGCATACCTACTTGATGTGCCAATTGAAGCGCTTCCGCAATTCGATTTTGCTTTTTCGACTTGTCGCGAACGGCAATCACATCACCCGTCTTCACCATATAGGAAGGGATATTGACGCTCTTACCATTTACTGTCATGGCCTTGTGGGACACCAGCTGACGCGCTTCAGCGCGTGTCGAGCCAAAACCCATGCGGTAAACCACATTGTCAAGACGCGACTCCAACAAGGACAACAGGTTTGCACCGGTGTTGCCTTTACGACGATCCGCTTCTTCGAAGTAACGACGGAATTGCTTTTCAAGCACGCCATACATGCGCTTGACCTTTTGCTTCTCGCGCAGTTGCAGGCCGTAATC
>DAITMI010000171.1:0-2616 GCA_036835225.1 Rhodoferax sp.
GCAAGGCCATCAAGTGGAACTTCACCAAGTTCCTGGTCGGCAAGGACGGCCAGGTGATCCGGCGGTATGCACCGCAAACCTCACCCCGGCAGATGGCGCAGGACATTGAGTCTGCGCTGGCTGCGTGATGCGCATACGACATTGAATTCGCCTGTACTGACCTCATTGCCTCTGCGGGGGCCACCCCGCGCATTGAGCCCTGCGTGGCTCACCGAAGCTTTCGATTTTGAGAACTGGAACGTAGTTTTTTTGACTGATTAACCGGCTGCTATGTGCCCTGAGTTGTTGGCGCCGACCGAAAACTGACCCACTTTAGGCCACTGTGCCGATTCAAAACTGACCCAGGTGTTTTACTTGCTCTGCCTAAATTTTGGGCAGGGGACGAACAAGGTGATCACCATGGAAATGTTGGGAAGAATTCGACGGATGTATTTGCGCGACAAGGTGTCGCTGCATGAAATCACCAAGCGCACGGGCTTGTCACGCAACACGGTGCGCCGCTGGCTGAGGACGCCAGAGGTCGTGCAGGTGCCGACCTATAGCCGGGCGGCGGGGTTTAGCAAGCTCAGCGGGTTTATGGCGGAGCTGGAGCAGTCGCTCAAGGCTGACGCACTGCGGCCCAAGCAGAATCGCCGCACGGGACGCGCGTTGTTCGCGCAAATCAAGGCCAGCGGCTATATCGGAGGCTATACCCGTGTCACTGACTTCATCCGTGCCTGGCGAGCAAGCGCTGGTAAAGACGTAAAAGCGTTCGTGCCGCTGAAGTTCGACCTGGGTGAGGCGTTCCAGTTTGACTGGAGCGAAGAAGGCTTGGTAGTGGGCGGCATTTATCACCGCATGCAGGTCTCGCATATGAAGCTGTGCGCCAGCCGGGCCTTCTGGCTGGTGGCCTACCCGAGCCAGGGTCACGAGATGCTGTTCGATGCCCACACCCGCTCCTTTGCGGCCCTTGGTGGCGTGGCGCGCCGGGGCATCTACGACAACATGAAGACGGCGGTGGACAAGGTCAAAAAGGGTAAGGGCCGGGTCGTCAACGCGCGCTTTGCCGTGATGTGCGCGCACTACCTGTTTGACGCCGACTTTTGCAACGTCGCCAGCGGCTGGGAGAAGGGCGTGGTGGAAAAGAACGTGCAAGACAGTCGCAGGCGTATCTGGCTGGATGCACAGACGCGCAAGTTTGGCGGTTTTGCCGAGCTCAACGCCTGGCTGGGTGAGCGCTGCCGGTCCCTGTGGGAGGAGATTCGCCACCCCGAATACAAGCAATTCAGCGTAGCCGAGATGCTGGAGCAAGAGCGCGGCGAACTCATGCCCATGCCCACCGCGTTTGACGGCTATGTGGAGAGGTCAGCCAAGGTGTCAAGCACCTGTCTGGTGGCGGTGGCACGCAACCGTTACTCGGTACCGTGTGAACTGGCGGGCCAGCGCGTGAGCACCCGGCTGTACCCCAACCGGGTTGAGATTGCCACTGATGAAGTTATCGTTGCCAGCCACGAGCGCCTCGCAAACCGAGGGCACATCTGCTACGACTGGCAACACTACATTGCGCTTATACAGCGCAAGCCCGGGGCACTGAGAAACGGCGCACCGTTTGCCGATATGCCCGCGCCATTGCAGCGCTTAAGACAAGGGTTGATGCGTCACGACGGCGGCGACAAAATCATGGCGCAGGTGCTCAACTGCGTGTCCAGCCATGGCTTGGAGGCGGTGCTGGTGGCGGTGGAATTGGTCATCGAGTCTGGGGCGCTCAGTACTGAACATGTCCTCAACGTGTTGGCGCGACTCAATGCCACGCCGATACCCGAATCCGTTGAGAGCAGTTTGCACTTGAAGGAGATGCCTGTGGCCAATACCGACCGCTACGACAGCCTGCGTGACGACACTATGGCGGAGGTGGGTCATGCGTGATATCACCACTGAGCTCAAAGAGCTACGCCTGCACGGCATGGCCGGGGCCTGGGCCGACTTGACGACCCAAGAGGGAGTGCCAACCGATGTGGGCGTACAAACCTCCCGTTGGTTGATCGAGCATTTGCTACAAGCCGAACACGCACAGCGGGCCTTTGCCTCGGTGCGTCACCAAATGAAAGCGGCCAAATTCCCGCTGCATCGGGATTTGGCAGGCTTTGACTTTGAGGCTTCCAAGGTGGATCAAAAACTGGTCAGCCAATTGAGCACGCTGGAGTTCACCGACACGGCGCAAAACGCCGTGCTCATTGGTGGGCCGGGCACTGGCAAGACGCATCTGGCCACAGCCATTGGAGTGTCGGGCATTGCCGCAAAAGGCAAACGCGTGCGCTTTTATTCCACGGTCGATTTGGTCAATGAATTGGAGAAGGAAAAGCGTGAGGGCAAGGCCGGCCGCATCGCACTGGCACTGATGCGCATGGACCTGGTAATTCTTGACGAGCTGGGGTATTTGCCCTTCAGTCAGGCTGGAGGTGCCTTGCTGTTTCACCTGCTCTCCAAGCTGTATGAGCACACCAGTGTAGTGATCACCACCAACCTGAGTTTCTCGGAATGGTCGGCGGTATTTGGCGACGCCAAGATGACCACGGCGCTGCTGGACCGGCTCACCCACCACTGCCACATCGTGGAGACGGGCAACGAGTCCTATCG
>DAITMI010000172.1:0-2595 GCA_036835225.1 Rhodoferax sp.
GCCGGCGACGCAGTCAGGCGCGCTAAAGGACATCACTGACAGCCCGCTTTCAGCGGAGGCCAGATGCGCGGGCGAAGCACAGTTTCGCCTGATGGCGGACGCGCTGCCCCAGATCGTCTGGATGATGCAAGCCGATGGCGCGTACAGCTATTTCAACCAACGGTGGCTTGACTATTCAGGCCTGTCCATGGAGGAGAGCCTGGTCCACGGCTGGACCCGCCTGATTCATCCCGATGACAGCCTGCGGGTTTCCCGCCTTTGGCAGCAGGCCTTGGCCAGTGGCGGGTCGTGTGAGGCCGAATGCCGGCTGCGTCGGGCAGACGGCGCCTATCGCTGGATGCTGGGCCGTGCCGTCCGGCAAGGTGATGCGACGGGCCAGGCCACCCACTGGCTGGGAACATTGACCGATATTGACGAGCTCAAACAGGCCACGGAGCACCTGGAGAAAAATCTCTCCATGAACCGCATCGCCGGCAAGGTCGCGCACCTTGGCGGATGGACGATTGAACTGCCAGACCGCACGCTCACCTGGTCAGATGAAAACTGCGTGATTCACGACGTACCGCCAGGTTACAAGCCGACGCTGGAAGAGGGGATTGGCTATTTTCTTCCAGAGCACCGGGCCACCGTGATTGGCCATGTGGAGGCTTGCGTGCAAGACGGTACGCCTTACGACTTTGAGCTTCCCAAGCTCACCGCCAAGGGTCGGCGTATCTGGGTGCGTTCGATTGGCGAGGCGGTGCGCGATGCCACCGGAAAAATTGTCCGCATCCACGGTGCATTTCAGGATATCTCGGAGAAAAAGGAGGCCCAGGCGCACACGCTTGCGCTGGAGACGCAGCTCAGCACCACGCTGGAAACCATCACGGACGGCTTTTACCTGCTCGACAAGGACTGGAAGTTCATCTACCTGAACGCTCAGGCGGAGCGCATGCTCAAGCGTGGCCGGAAAGGCCTTCTGGGCAAGAACCTGTGGCAGGCGTTTCCCGAAACCGTGGGCACGAGTCTGGAGCGGCAATATCACCTGACGGTGCAAGGGCAGCGCACTACCCACTTTGAGGATTTTTACCAGCCGCTCAACACCTGGTTTGATTTTCACGTCTACCCCACCGAGGCGGGGCTGGCGGTTTACTTTCAGGACATTACCCAGCGACGTGCGGAACAGGCGCAGTTGCGGCTGCTGGAAACAGCGGTGTCCCGCTTGAACGATATGGTGATCATCACGCAAGCCGATGCGTCCGATGACGAGGGACGGCGAATTGTCTTTGTGAACGATGCTTTCGAGCGAAATACAGGCTACAGCCGTGAGGAAGCCATCGGCAATACCCCGGGGATTCTCTGTGGGCCCAAAACCCAGCGCGCTGAATTGGACCGAATTCATGCCGCCATGAAAAAGTGGCAAGCGGTGCGTGCGGAGCTTGTGGTTTACACCAAGGCCGGCAAGGAGCTCTGGCTGGAAACCGATATTGCGCCCATCGCCGATGAGACGGGCCGCTACACCCATTGGGTGGCTGTCGAGCGTGACATCACGGAGCGCAGGCAGCAGCAGGAGGAAATTCTCAGCCTCAATAGCGAACTCGAAGAACGGGTGTTGCTGCGCACCGCCGAACTCGCCACGGCCAACAAGGAACTCGAGTCATTTGCCTATTCCGTGTCCCACGACCTGCGCTCGCCGCTCAACACCATCCATGCATTCAGTCATTTGCTGAAAAAAATGGAGGCAGAAAATATCAGCGAAAAAGGCAAACACTACCTGGACCGAATCGGTGTGGGGGTCGAGCAGATGGGCGAGTTGATTGAGGGCTTGCTGACCCTGGCGCACCTGTCCCGCGAGCAGATCAAATCAGAATATGTCGATCTTTCGGCCATCGCCCGGCGGATCGAGAAGGACCACCGTGAGCGCGAACCGCAGCGCCAGGCGCAGGTGAATATTCAAGACGGCCTGAACGCGCGCGGTGATCCCCGCTTGCTGTCGTCAGTCCTGCAAAACTTGCTCGGTAACGCCTGGAAATTCAGTTCCAAAAAGTCCCAGGCACGGATCGATGTAGGTTGCCAGATGGGCGCCGATGGTGACACCATCTTTTTTGTCAAGGACAACGGTGCCGGGTTTGACATGGCTTTCGCACACAAACTTTTTGGCACCTTCGAGCGCCTTCATTCGCCGGGGGATTTCGCTGGAACCGGCATCGGGTTGGCCACCGTGAAGCGCGTCATTGAACGTCACGAGGGCCGGGTCTGGGCTAAAAGCAAAGTGAACGAAGGCGCCATGTTCTGTTTTACGCTGGGTCGAGGAACCGGGCCGGTCACGTAAGCGCAGCCCGCGCTCCGACGCCTGACCCCGCTGCGCGTGTGCGCTGGCGGTTTTATGCAAGCACTGTGCTTGACAGCAGACTTGCGCCTGCTTTTGTTCCTACTTGGCCAGCAGTGCGTTGATCATTTCCAGGTCTTCGGGCGTCAGGGTGCCACTGGCTTGCCGCAGCCGCAGATCACCCAGCAGCACGTTGTAGCGCGCCTGCGCCAAATCGCGCTTGGTCTGGAACAGCTGGCTTTGCGCGTTCAGCACGTCGATATTGATGCGCACACCGACCTGGTAGC
>DAITMI010000173.1:0-2557 GCA_036835225.1 Rhodoferax sp.
GGTCATTCGCGCCAATAGCCGCTTAAGTTCCAAACAGAATGCAACACTGCACTAGTTTATGTGGTGAACGGCTGCGAGGAAAAGTAAGGACCAGCGAAAATCTAGCCACCTCCATCTTTTCAGCCACACTTGGTCATGGAGCATTTCCCGTGTAAAAACCGAAACCCACTGAGCGGCACCGGTTACCTTTTAGTGTCCGAGACAGGGGTAAATCTGATGAAAAAACCACCGCTAATGTTTGATGAAAGACTCGCATTGCAAGGCCTTCGCGATGGCGAAAGCGGTGCTGAATTGCATGTTTTGGAGGGGCTGGCACATATTGTTCTTGCTGGAAAAATAGTCAGTCCAGTTTTGCAGGCGGTAGTCAATGCGATAGTTGCAAAGGCCGTTATTTCCGGAAAATTACCCGCTAATGCAAGAGGGACGCCGGCAGCAAATTTCATGGATAGAACGGACGGACCGGGCATTGCAATTCGCCACTTTGAGCTGACGGACGGCGGCATGAACTACGCCGCTGCAATTGAGCAAGTTGCGGCTGAATTTCCCAAGGGTGATGGCAACAAAATGTCTGATCGCCAAATCGAGAGACTAGTGGCGGAAAACAAATCCTGGATCGAACGCTGGATGGGCCTGACTGGGGAAGCACGGGAAATATTTCGTGCCCGGCGGAAGGGGCATGCTGACACTGAAATATCTGCTGCGGCTACCGAATGTGTGGCGCGTATCGCGGCAATGGTAGATGCCGTTACATTTGCGGTAACCACCGCCATGGAAAACGAGACACAGCGTGACTAGCTTGCTGACTTGGATGGGTTGATCGCCCAATCGTTGAAGCAGGGAAATCCAGACGACATTAAATAGCCATATTTAATGTCGGTGACAGGCGGCGACCAGACCGCTCAAATGACCCCAATTGGCAATACCTGCCAATGCACTACAGGGGGTCTTCAATGTCAATTTTCAGAATGCCAGCCATCAAGGCCGAAGCTGGGGATCTCTCCCTAGCAAGCATTTGCAAACCCATCTGGGCCGGGCTTTTCAGCAAACTCGTGCAAATCGGCGATCGCTCTGTCGGCTGCTCAGTTACTCTTTCGCCGACCGAATACGTAACGGCAGGTTGGCATCTGGCAACTGAGTGGTATCGCACTCTTTCCCTGCGCAGGTTTTGCGGCTGGCGCTCTGAATGAATTTCGACAGCGCGTTGGTCCGGCGACAATAGACGCATGGCAAAAAACATGCAATTGCAGGACATTCTTTTCTCCCAGGGGTTTGGCACGCGGCGTGTCTGCGCCGGTTTGATTCAACAGGGTTTTGTGGCCGTAGCCGGTGTCCCCTGTACGGAGCCAGCTATGGATTTTGTAGCGGATGGACTGAAGTTCACGGTGCAGGGCGTGGACTGGGAATACCACGAGAAGGCCTACCTGATGCTGCACAAGCCGGCCGGCTACGAGTGCTCGCAAAAACCCAGCACCTACCCGAGCATCTACACGCTGCTGCCGGCGCCGATTCGCCAGCGCGGCGGCGGGGCGGCGGCCGGTGTGCAGGCGGTCGGGCGGCTGGACCAGGACACCACCGGCCTGCTGCTGCTGTCTGACGACGGCAAGTTCATCCACCGCATGAGTTCACCCAAACACCATGTGCCCAAGGTGTACGACGTCACGGCCAAACACCCGGTCGATGACAAACAGGTCCAGAAGCTGCTGGCTGGCGTGGTGCTGGACGACGACCCCAAGCCGGTGCGCGCCGCAGCCTGCGAGAAAACCGGCGAGCAGACCTTGCGCCTGACCCTCACCGAAGGCAAGTACCACCAGGTCAAACGCATGATTGCGGCGGTGGGCAACCGGGTGGAAGACGTGGCGGGCCTGCACCGCTCCCGCATCGGGTCGCTGGATCTGCCGGCCGACCTGAAACCCGGCCAATGGCGCTGGTTGACGGCGCAGGACCTGGCGGCCATTGCCGGCGCACCCACGGTCTGAGGCGACGCGCGTCAGCGCCGGATCGGGAAAACCCCAGTCGGCGGCACCTGACACCCGGTTACGCTGTATTTCTTTGTAAAAAGACCTACAAATGTTACCGGGGAGGCCGTCATGAAAAACCATCGCCGTCACTTTCTGGGCGTCGCCGCCATCGGGGCGGTGACCCTGCCTTCGCTGGGCCTGGCGCAGCACGCCCCCAGTGGCTCCCGCAGCTCCACGCTGTTGACGGTGGGAGGGCTGATCGGCAGCGGCAACCGTGGCGCGCTGGATCCGGCCATGGACCGGATGCTGGTGCGGCAGAACATCAGCTTCTCCAAGGCGCGGGTGTTCGACTTTGCCAGCCTGGCGGCGATGCCGTCCGCCACCATCCAGCCGACCCTGGAATACGACGGCAAGCCGCACACGCTCAAGGGGCCCTTGCTGACCGACGTCATGAAGGCCTGCGCCGTCACGGTCACGCCGCAGACCCTGTTCAAGCTTTATGCCGTCGACGGATACACGGCCCAGTTGCCGGCCGCCGACGCCACCCACTACCGGGTGATCGTGGCCACCCACCTGGACGGCCGGCCACTGGCCCTGGG
>DAITMI010000174.1:0-2505 GCA_036835225.1 Rhodoferax sp.
GGACTGGCGCTGGGAGGTCAACCTGATTGGCAGCCAGCAGATCAACGCGTTTTGCATGCCCGGCGGCAAAATTGTGTTTTACAGCGGCATTCTGGCGCAACTCCAGCTCACCGATGACGAAGTCGCCATGGTGATGGGCCACGAAATTGCCCACGCCCTGCGCGAGCACGCCCGCGAACGCATGGGTAAGAACGCCGCCACCGGCATCGGTGCCAGTCTGTTGAGCCAGGTCTTCGGCTTGGGCCAGGTCGGGCAAACGATGACCAACTACGGCGCCCAATTACTGAGCTTGCAATTCAGCCGCGACGATGAATCCGAAGCCGACCTGGTGGGCATGGAACTGGCCGCCCGCGCCGGCTACAACCCCAGGGCGGGCGTCACTTTATGGCAAAAAATGGCGGGCGCCAGCAAAGGTGCGCCTCCGCAGTGGCTGTCCACCCATCCTTCCGGCAACTCCCGCATCGCCGACATTGAAATGAATCTGCCTAAAGTGATGCCGCTGTATGCGCGCGCCAAAAGGGGCTAGTCAGCCCGCATCGCTGCGCACCGGCGGCGGCCTCAAGCGCCACCTACGGGTTGCTTTGGCGTTCGCGCCCGGAACAGTTTTGCTGGAAGGCCGTGACGGGAATGATGGTGTAGCGCAGCATTTTTAAGCGGTGTTTTTTACCTCTAGCCCCCGAATCCATTGGGCAAGCAGCTACAAATTAAATAGCATACTCGATCGTGATCAGCGCGTGGGCACGGGCCGATGGCGCCTGGTCAAATCCACGTCGGCAGTCACCAAGAGATGACCTATCGCGAGAATTAGCACCTGACAAAACGGAAACAAAAAAGTCCTCACGTAAAACCGTGAGGACTTTGGACGGTTCAGTTTGATCTTATTGGTTGACCGGCGACTTGGGATCGAGCAGAAAGGCCGTCATGTCCTTGATCTGAGTTTCCGTCAAGCCGTTTAAATGGCCGAAGCGGGGCATATTCGAGCAGGCGTTATAGGCCTTGGCGTTGTAAAGCTTACCCCAGGTGTACTTCACGACCGCCTCGGAATTGCCCCGAAGCTTTCCATAATGGTAAAGGCTCGGCCCAAGATTTCCGAAGGAAATTTCCTTCTGGGTCATCTGGTGGCATGCGTAGCAGTTACCCCCGTTGACCGTGTCAGACTTGTTGCTCCAGGCCATGCCCACGCCGCTTTGGGCAATTTGTTCAGCCTTTGTCCAGTCCCCCAGATACTTGCCATCAGACGGCAACTTGATGGTTGCCATCTGCTCCTGCTCGAGACGCTGGCGCAGCGTCGCGTCAAGGTCCTTGCCCGTCAGCTCTGCCTCCGAACAGGCGGCCTGCAACTCATCTTGATTCAGGCGCTCGAGCTTGGCAATACCCTTGGTCTCCAGGGACTGCATGAGCATGTCCTTGGTCATCTTCTGGTAGTCATCACCGGCGAACGTGGCGCAACCGGCCAGCACGACTGCAGAGACCGAGGCAAAAATAAATGTGGTTTTTTTCATCTTGATTTCTCCTGGCCCAGATTAACGCTTGATGGTGGGGGCAAGCGACGGGACGTCTTTGCCATTCACACCCATATAGACCGACAGAGCGACGGTGGCTTCAGACCCGAATTTTGGGGACGGGAAGCGCTGCAGCCGCAGGCAGTCATTCAAACGCTGCTGCATGGGCCAGAGCTGGCTGTTACTCACGCGATAAGCCGGCCAAGAGGTGAAGGCCCGCCCGGCAGGAACGTTCTTGGTGAGATTGGGCAGGCCCTGCAAGCGAATGCGCTTGTCGTCAGCGTTATGGCAGGTGGCGCAAGAAAAGTCATAAGGACCGGCGCGGTAAAAGAAGGCGCGTTTGCCCAGTTCATACATGCGCTTTTCCTCCGCATGTGCCTGCGGGACATTCACCGGCATGCCCTTGGACTGCGTGACGACAAATGTGGCCAGCGAGATGATCTTCTTGTGGTCATCCTTGTCGTAAACAGCGTCCTTCACATCGAAACCCTGCAGGGTATGCATGCAGTACGAGAGGCGCATCTCGAGATCCATCACCTTGCCGGCATCGGCAAAGTAGCGAGGCAGCAAGACATAGGCGCCTTTGAGCACGCCGGGGCCGATACCAAGATCGCACTGCTCAAGGGAGGCCTTCTTGGGGCCGTCTTTTTTCTTCCAGAGTTCCTCGCCCTTGGCTTCCCAGAGTTCCGCAGGGTTGCCATCAGCAATCATTTCGCGATATTGATCGATCGCTTTTTCAGCCTCCGACTGGGCCAACACGGCACCGGTCGCGAGCAGACTCGCCGCAAAGGCGAAGCCAAGCACTTTAATTTTGGATGGGATCATTTTGTTTCCTTCGTTTTAATAATGGCGCGGCCACCGATTGCATGCCGCCCTTGTCAGACACCACTTCAAACAATGCCTCAAGAAGCGGTAACTTCGTCGGTACGGCTCTCGCCCTTGGTGTCCTTCCAGGTCACGCCAATCTTGTCGCCGGCCTTGGCGCCCTTGACCGTGAATTGCA
>DAITMI010000175.1:0-2470 GCA_036835225.1 Rhodoferax sp.
GCTCGCCCTCGGGGGAAAGATCCACCGCCACGCAGATGATCGGCACCGAAGCAAGATGTAGCGCCACCGAAACTGGCGTCGCGAACCGCCGGATCTTGCGCATCACGCGCCATCGGTGGAAAACAGTCAGCAGGCTGTCTGGCCGGATCTTCATCGCCCGTGGTGTCAGTTTGATTTGCAGCGGATGCGCCAAATCGAACGCCATCTGCGCGGCCGTTTGGTAACGGTGCATCGGGTCCACCTCCAGCGCGCGCAGGATGATCTCCTGCAGCCACTCTGGAACCTCGGGCCGGAGGGCGCGCGGCGGCACCGGGTCGCGCCACAGGCGTTTGCGCACCCCCTTCAACTTTTCAGGCATGCCGAATGGCAACTTTCCAGTGGCCAGCTCATAAATCATCGCGCCCAGAGCAAATAAATCCGACCGAAGGTCATCACGGCAACGCAGATACTGCTCGGGCGCGATATAGGGAAACGTTCCCATCGGGATGGCAAATTCTTCTGCCAAGAGGTCTGGCAACTGATCATGCCGGCTCAGACCAAAGTCAATCAGTACCGTTTCACCACCCGACCCTTGCGAGATGGGTCGCTGCATCAAATTTTCGGGTTTCAGGTCCAGATGGATCACATGCTGGCTGTGCAGATCAGCCACGGCCTTCACTATTTGAGCGGAAATCTCCATCAGGTCTGAGAGCGGCAGCGGAGCACGCTTGAACACGCCAGCCAACGATTCACCCTCTATTTTTTCGATCACGATATAGGGCATTACCGAAAAATCTGCCGTGCCCATCATTCGGGGCACATGAGGCCCGGACAGACGCGGCAGGATCATCTGCTCCACCTCGAAGCCCACAATGGTGGGTCCGTCGTAGCCGTCCATGATGATTGGAACCTTCATCACCATGGGGGTGCAATGATCGGGGTGTGTGACAGCCCAGATGGTGGCGAAAGCACCTTCATGCAGTTTTTCGCCAAGGCGAAAACCGTCTATCTCCATACCAGGGTGTGGCAGTGTCGGCATTTATTTTCCTGTGATCAAGCGAATCGCCAAGTTTTCCGGCAAACCCGCCGCACGCATCTTTTGCACTGTTTTCGCCGCGTCATAAGGCACCCTGCGAAAGGTCAGCTCGTTGGTCCCGGTGTTCAACATGGCGTAACCGGCCTGCGCAATCCCGTCGCGCGGCTGGCCTACCGCACCCACCACTGCGAGCCAACGGCGCGAGCGAATCAAGGGAATCGGCGTGGCCATGCGGAATGTGTGCACCCGTACCAAGCCCCCCAAGTCGCTACTGGCCAACATAGGCACATGCACATGCCCGCACAGGATAATCCGCGCCTCGCAAGACCGGAACGATCCCCTGGCCGTGCTGGCCGATGTCACGTAGATCCAGTCTCCAGGGTCATTGGCCGAGGCGTGAACAAAAAGCACGTCCTCCATCGTTCCCTTCAAAGGCAAGCTTGCCAGATAGGCCCGGTGCGCGTCGCTCAGCCGGGTCCTGGTCCAGTCCATGGCTCGTCTGGCATGGGTGCTCAATGATTCGGGCTTGCCTGCAGCCGCGCTGTCATGGTTGCCCTGTACGCAGACTGCTCCTGCCTTTGCCAGTGCGGCAGTTTTTTCAACGCACCACTCGGGATCAGGGCCGTAACCGACCACATCCCCCAAAAGTACGACCTGGTCCATCCCACGCGCGACCGCATCGGCCAGAACAGCTTCAAACGCCTCCCGGTTGGCATGGATATCGGTCAGAATGGCAAATCTCATCAAAACATCTTACAAGACCAGGCACAGATCAATCTGCGCAATTTTTTGATTGTGCTGCCTGACAAATTGTGCTGCGCACTCATAAGTCGCTTGACTATTTTAGGCTGTGGGTATTCAGATCTGGCCGGTGAATAGTGCCCTCTCTGGCCAAATCGGGCTGGTTGGCGTCTGAGTTTTTGACCACTGGCCCGGGCGGGCTATCCCTGCTGCGGCCCGAGCAGTTTTTGGGCTTGCAGGCCAATGAGCAGCTCAAGAGCCCGGACCGCCTGATGCAGGTGATGCCAAACCTGTTGTCCAACGCCGCCAAGTTTGTGCCGGTGCCCGGAGGCCGGGTGGTGGTGAGCCTGGCGAGCGATGTCAGTGGACTGACAGTGTGCGTGCAGGACAATGGTCCGGGCGTGCCCAAGGAGCAGCAGGGCCTGGTCTTCGAGCGCTTTCGCCAGGGCGGCGACGGCCTCAACCGGCCGCAGGGCACCGGTCTGGGCCTGCCCATCAGCCGCCAGATCGTTGAGCATTTCGGCGGGCGTTTATGGCTGGAGCCCGGCACCGGGCAGGGCGCCTGCTTCGTGTTCCAGTTGCCCTGGGCTGCGCCCTCATCCAATAAGGTCAACCCCCAACAAGGAGACAAGACATGAGCCGAAAAATCCTGGTCGCTGATGACGAACCGAACATCGTGATCTCGCTCGAATACCTGATGAAGCGCGAAGGCTA
>DAITMI010000176.1:0-2355 GCA_036835225.1 Rhodoferax sp.
CCTCCCCGCCCAGCAGCCAGCCGCGCTTGTCGAGTTCTTCAAGCACGTAACGGTCACCAACCCTGGCGCGCACAAACTCCACGCCCTTGGCTTTCAGGGCTACTTCCACAGCCATATTGGTCATCAGTGTGCCAACTGTTCCAGGGACTTTTTCGCCCCGGGCCAGGCGCTCGTTGACCATCAGATACAGCACTTCGTCGCCGTTGAACAGTCTGCCTTGCGCATCCACCATCTGCAGACGATCGGCATCGCCATCGAGTGCAATGCCGTAGTCGGCGTTGTTGGCGAGCACCGCATTTACCAGTGCCTGAGGGTGGGTCGCACCGACGCCATCATTAATATTCAGGCCATCCGGCGCGCAGCCGATGGCAATGACCTCGGCACCCAGTTCATGAAACACCATGGGTGCAATCTGGTAGGCCGCGCCATGCGCGCCATCGACCACGATTTTGAGACCCTTGAGCGTCAGGTCGTGGGCAAAGGTGCTCTTGCAGAATTCGATGTAACGTCCTGCGGCATCTTCCAGGCGGCGTGTTTTTCCGAGCGAGGCCGAGTCAGCCCAGACCGGCGGCTCGTCAAGCGAAGCTTCCACCGCCAGCTCCCATTCATCATTGAGCTTGGTACCCTGCGCGCTGAAAAACTTGATACCGTTGTCGGCAAAAGGATTGTGGCTGGCACTGATCACCACACCCAGGCTGGCGCGCTGGGCCCGTGTGAGGTAAGCCACACCCGGCGTGGGCAGGGGCCCCAGCAACACCACATCGACCCCAGCTGAATTGAAACCGGACTCCAGCGCGCTTTCCAGCATGTAGCCCGAAATGCGGGTGTCCTTGCCGATCAACACGGTAGGACGGGACTCGGACTTGCGAAGGACGCGACCCACGGCGTGAGCGAGCTTCAGCACAAAGTCAGGCGTGATCGGCGGCTGACCGACCGTGCCGCGAATGCCATCGGTGCCAAAGTATTTTCTTGTCATGTTGATTTGCCCTGTGTGCTGGTTGTTCTGCTGGCGTAAAAATGTCTGTACCATTTTAGGAGCGTGCGCCGGCTTGCCCTGAGCAGAGGGAAGCACAGTTCTTGCGATGTATCAGCGCAGCGGTGCAAGAGATCCCAAACTATCGCGCAGCAGCCCAGACTTTCAGGGCCTGCACCGTCTCACGCACATCGTGCACACGCACCACGCGCGCACCTCGTTCAACCGCCAGCAAAGCCGCCGCCACGCTGGGCACCATGCGGTCCGCCATATCGAGCGAGGCGACAGCCGCCAGCGAAGATTTGCGGGACCAGGCCGCCAGCAGTGGATAACCGGCCACCAAAATTTCTTGCTGACGCGCCAGAAGCGAAAAATTCTGCGCTACAGTTTTTCCGAAACCTATGCCCACATCAAGCACGATTCGGCTCTTTTCCACGCCAGCATCTTCCAAACTCTGCGCTGCATGCGCCAAGAAAGACAGCACCTTCGGCACCACGTCGCCGTCCATCGGAACCATCTGCATGGTTTTCGGTTCGCGGTGCATGTGCATGAGGCAGACCCCGCAGCGTGGGTGTGCGGCGACCACCTCGGTAGCACCAGGCTGGCGCAGGGCCCAGACATCGTTGATGATGTCTGCGCCCAAATCGAGTACCGCCCGCATCACCTCGGGCTTGTAGGTGTCTACCGATATCGGTACACCAAGCGAGACTGCATGCCTGACGACAGGCAGCACGCGCGCAAGCTCTTGATCCAGCGGCACGGGCGGCGCCCCGGGGCGGGTCGATTCGCCGCCAATATCCAGCAGGTCGGCACCTTCCCGGAGCAACTGGTCGCAGTGCGCAAACACAGCCGAAAAATTATCGCCCGGCATGAAGTACTTGCCCCCGTCGGAAAAAGAGTCGGGTGTGACGTTGACAATGCCCATGACGCGGGGCGTGGACAAATCAATCTGAAAGCGCGATGTTTGCCAGATCATTGGTGGCCTTTTCTGATGACTATTCGTTTCAACTGGCGCAGCAAGCTGCACCAAAAAGAAAACCGGGGACTGGCCCCGGTTTTCATGATTTGAAAGCAGCTCTTACCTGATCTTCAGGCCACGGTAGGGGCCGGTTCAGTGTTCACCGCAGGTGTACCGCCGCTAGGGCCACCGCTACCGCCACCGACGGAAGGATTACGCGGCGTCCAGTCCTTGGGCGGACGCGGCTCCTTGCCAGCGATGATGTCGTCGAGTTGTTCAACGTCGATGGTTTCCCACTCGAGCAAGGCCTTGGCCATGGCGTGAATCTTGTCCTTGTTGTCTTCGATCAGCTTGCGCGCCTCTGCGTACTGCTGGTCAATGATGCGGCGCACTTCCATATCGACCTTCTGCATGGTCGACTCGC
>DAITMI010000177.1:0-2052 GCA_036835225.1 Rhodoferax sp.
AATGCAGAACGTGGGGTGTTTCACTAATTTCGTGCGCCTCCTGCTCCGCCCCCGAACTGGCATGGTGCGCCACCAGGCGCCAACCCTGCGCCATCTTGTGATACACGTTGGTGGCAATGACATAGGCTTGGCGCGGCCCCTCGTCGGTCAGGACATCAATACGCTCACGCACGTTGTGCACGCTGCTGGCCAGTGCCTCGATCTTGCGCACGCCTTCCGGCCAGGCCTGGATACTGCCATTGGCAAACATGGCGTCGAACGCTGCGCGGATGGCGCCCATGCCGATCAGGCGTGGCCCGCCGGGATGCACACACACAATGTCATCTTCGTCCGCCCAGCACGCCATGAGTTTTTCAATGTCGGCCGTCTGCAGTGCCTCATAGAAGGCGGCTTCAATATCATCGGCCGATCCGCCGACTGTCGCGGCCTGTTTTTTTGCTTTGGACATGATGGTGTGCTGTGAACGTCAAGGTGGATTTTGCCGTGATTTCACCAAGAGGCTGCAGGCAACACATCTTTGCTGAAATCCGGTCAACATTCAGTGTTGCTCTTTTATGCTACCGTTGCGTCCCACAAGTTGGAGATTCTTATGACACGCTGGTTTTTGATCCTCATGACCGTCCTCGGACTGACGGGTTGCGGCTACAACGATTTTCAACGCCTCGATGAGCAAACCAAATCGGCCTGGAGCGAGGTGCTGAACCAGTATCAGCGCCGCGCTGACCTGGTGCCCAATATTGTGGCCACGGTCAAGGGCGAGGCGGCCTTCGAGCAGGACACGCTGACCAAGGTGATTGAGGCGCGGGCCAAGGCCACTTCGATCCAAGTGACGCCGGAGACGCTGAACAACCCGGCAGCGTTCCAGAAATTTCAGGCGGCTCAGGGTGAACTCGGTTCGGCCTTGAGCCGTTTGATGGTGGTGGCGGAACAGTACCCGAACCTGAAGGCCAACGAAGGTTTTCGCGACCTGCGGGTGCAACTTGAAGGCACCGAAAACCGGGTGACGGTGGCGCGCAACCGCTACATCCAGGCGGTCCAGGCGTACAACGTCCTGGCCCGCAGTTTTCCGACCAATTTGACCGCCATGGTGTTCAGTTATCAGGCCAAACCCACTTTTGCGGTCCAGAACGAGGCCACCATCTCCACGCCACCGGTGGTTGACTTCAATAAGAAGTAAAACCCCTGCGCTGGCACCGACGGTGAGAGTCATGCGGCTATTACCAGGACTTTCGCATCGGGTGGCGGGCGCGCTGTCGCTCTTCGCCCGCTGGCTCGCCGGGGTGAGCTGGGGGCTGCTGTTGGCGCTGGCACCCGCCTTGGCCCAGCAGGCGGTGCCGGCGCTGAGCGCTCATGTGGTTGACACGACGGGCACGCTCGCGGCGGAGCAGCTGCGGCAACTGGAGGGCAAGCTCAGTGCCTTCGAGCAAAGCCGGGGCGCGCAGGTTGTTGTGCTGCTGGTGTCCAGTACGCAACCCGAAGACATTGCCAGTTACGCCAACCGCGTGGCCAACACCTGGAAAATTGGGCGCAAGGAGATCGGCGACGGCTTGCTGCTGATCGTCGCCAAAGATGATCGCAAAGTCCGCATTGAAGTGGCCAAGACGCTGGAAGGGGCGATCCCCGACCTGGCGGCCAAGCGCATCATTGACCAAGCGATCACACCACGCTTCAAGCAGGGCGACTTCGCGGGCGGTCTGGACGCGGGCCTCGAGCAACTATTCAAACTGATCTCGGGCGAGGCCTTGCCTGCGCCCGCGGTGGATGCCGGCATGGGCCAGGCCGGTTTCCAATGGATGGACCTTGCCATCTTTGTGTTCATTGCCGTACCCGTGGTGGGGGCGGTGGCACGCAGCATGTTGGGCCCCAAGTTGGGCGCAGTGGCGACCGGTGGCGCCGTCGGCGCACTGGCGCTGTTCATCACCTCCAGTCTGTTAATTGCCAGCCTGGCGGCGGTCGTGGCATTGTTATTCTCACTTTTCTCCAACGTGGCACGCAGTTCCGGCACTGGCTTCGGCTCGGGTCGGGGTTCCGGTCGCGGCTGGGGCGGTGGTT
>DAITMI010000178.1:0-1918 GCA_036835225.1 Rhodoferax sp.
GCTTCCGCGAAGGCCCCAACTTTTTGACCATCGATCCCGATGAGTGCATTGACTGTGCGGTGTGCATTCCCGAATGCCCGGTGAACGCCATCTACGCCGAAGAAGATGTACCGGCCGACCAGCAGCACATGACGCAACTCAACGCCGAGCTGGCCAAGCTGCCGACCTGGAAAAGCATCACCAAACGCAAGGCCCCGCTGCCGGATGCCGACGAATGGAAAGACAAGACCGGCAAGCTGCCCCTGCTCATCAAATAAGTTGTGACAAAAGTGATGCAAACGCAATTGAACCAAGAAGTGATTGAAACTGACGCCGTCATCATCGGCGCTGGCCCGGTCGGCCTGTTCCAGGTGTTCGAGCTCGGCCTGCTGGAAATCAAGGCCCATGTCATTGATTCGCTCGCCTACCCCGGCGGCCAATGCGTCGAGCTGTACCCTGACAAGCCGATTTATGACATTCCCGCGGTGCCGGTGTGCACCGGCCAGGAACTGACCGACAACCTGTTCAAACAGATTGCCCCTTTTGGCGCCACCTTTCACTACGGCCAGGAAGTGACCACCGTCCAGAAACAGGATGATGGCCGTTTCTTCGTTGAAACGTCCAAGGGCACCAAGTTTCTGAGCAAAACGATTTTCATCGCCGCTGGCGTCGGCGCTTTCCAGCCGCGTACGCTCAAGGTCGATGGTCTGGATGCCTTTGAAGGCTCACAGTTGTTCTACCGGGTCAAAAACCCGGATGACTTTGCAGGCAAAAACCTGGTGATCGTCGGTGGTGGCGACTCGGCCCTCGACTGGGCCCTGGACTTTGTCAAGGAAGGCCCGCACAAGGCCGAAAGCGTCATCCTGATTCACCGCCGCGACGGTTTCAAGGCCGCACCAGCGAACGTGGCCAAGATGAAGGAGCTGTGTGATGCCTACGAGATGCAGTTCATCGTCGGACAGGTGACCGGCTATGAAGAGAGGGACGGCAAACTCACCGGCGCCAAAGTCACCGGCGCCGATGGCGTGACGCGCGTCGTGCCTCTGGATGTGTTGCTGGTGTTCTTTGGCCTGAGCCCAAAACTCGGCCCGATTGCCCAGTGGGGTCTGGACATTGAGCGCAAGCAGCTCAAGGTCGATACCGAGAAGTTCTCCACCAGCGTGCCAGGTATTTTTGCTGTCGGAGATATCAACATCTACCCCGGCAAGAAGAAACTGATTTTGAGCGGCTTCCACGAATGCGCACTGGCGGCGTTTGGTGCCATGCCCATCATTTCGCCTGAGAAAAAAGTCTTCTTGCAGTACACCACCACCAGTCCCAAGCTGCACAAGGTGCTGGGGGTTGAAACACCCGTGTTCGACTGAGTAGAATCCATACCGTGCTGAGTTAAGCACATTCGCTAGGGGTGTTGTCCGCTTCCACAGAGGCCGGGCGACTGAGAAAGTCCCTTTGAACCTGATTGAGGTAATCCTCGCGCAGGGAAGCAGGTCCGCTCCATGGCGTCACGATATTCTCTGGTGATGCGTCTCCTGGTCCGGGCCGACGCCCACCTGCCAACTCTTTTGCATGGAGCAAATGGATGGCAACTATGAATTCTCCCGATACCGGCAACCGCGCCCTGACACCGGTGGCTGACGCCGATCGGGTTTTCCACTGGCATGAACACGCGTCTCTCTGGTTCAGCCTGGGTGTGGGTCTGCTGGTCATGCAGATTGGCGCGTACCTCGTGCCAGCGGTCGGCAGCCGTGATGCGGCCATTGCCATCGTGCTGGGATCACTGGTGGGTTCCGGCCTGCTGGCCTGGACGGCCAAACTGGGTTGCGACAGCGGCCTGACCAGCGCCGGGCTGATGCATAGCACCTACGGCAGTCTGTTTGCGCGTCTGCCGGTGCTGTTGAACATTGCCCAGCTGATTGGCTGGACCACGTTCGAACTGGTG